>NZ_FWZU01000004.1:300000-553632 GCF_900177375.1 Desulfovibrio gilichinskyi
AAATTATTTCAAATTCTTCAATGTCTAAAATTGCAACGCTGGCAGGTTTATCCTCTCTGGGTGAGGTCAGGCTACCGGGATTAAGCATCTGAATGCCGTTAACAATAGACCAGTCCTGAATGTGAGTATGTCCGTAGCAGACAAGGTCGTAATCACGGGGAAAAGAATTGGCGACGTTTTTTGAAACTTGAGAGCGGCTGCCCCATCCGTGAGCAATTCCGATTTTTAAACCTTGAAAGGTCAGCGATTCGAGTGGCCGTAGTTGGTTCGATAGTCTCCACTCGTCACAGTTACCGAGTGCTGCATGAAAATTAGGATGTTGGCAGAAAAATTGCCATACTGAAAAAGTCGTAAAATCACCGCAGTGAATAAGTAAATCAGCATCAGCCAGATGATTATTAAAAATCTCCGTGAGCCTGAAGTCAGGCTCACGGAGATGTGTATCAGATATAACAGCTATTTTCACTTATGCTTATTGAGCGGTTTGCGCTTGTGCATTAGGGTCGGTCATTACGCTTGAAGCAGGAGCCGGACGGCGGTTCTTTTTTTTGTCATGCAGTTGCCGCGCTCTATACTGGAGATATGCGTCCTTTAAAGCTGCGTAAGGATCAATTGCACCTTCTTTAAGGGATTCATATTCACCAAGGTGGAATGAGAGCTTATTGATCTGGTTGTAAGCTCCGGCAGAAAGAGAATAATACCACGGGATGCCGAACCACCAGAAAGGATTAAGTGCAAAAGTGTCAATTCCAAGGCCGACGGCATCACGTACTGTAGATGGTCCAAGTACTGGAATCACAAAGTAAGGTCCGTTTGGAATACCCCAAACTCCGAAGGTCTGGCCCATGTCTTCGTTACCTAAGTAAAGAGGCATAGTTGATTGGCGGTCACCTATCACATCACCAAGACCGCCCAAACCTACAACTGTGTTAGCAACGAATTTAGAAGTCTCAGCACCTGCAGTAAAGAATTTACCTTGAAGCAGACAACTAGTTACGCGAACAGGAGTAAGCATGTTCTGGAAAAAATTATTAATCCATGTTCTAGGGCGAAGCGGCATTACATACATGTACCCCTGAGTCACGGGCTTAGTAATTTCAAAGTACATAAAGTCATTAAATGAAAACATGGCCCGGTTGTAACCTTCCCATGGGTCAGATTTGCTTGTGTCCTTAGCTTCTAATGTGTCGCCCCAGATATCATCATTAAAATCATCATTGCCGGCGGCCGTTTGATCTTCACTTTTATCAGCTCCGATTACTCCGGAACCTACTTGTGCAACAAGTACCTGATCATTCTTTTGCGCCGATCTTACCTGCGAAGGAAATGTAAGCAGTATGAAGGTCAGCACTAAAAAGGCCAGAAGCGCATTTGATGCAGAGTTTTTTATGGTCATGGTCTTTTTCATTTTATTAAATTACTTTTTATTTTGTTTATTCTTAAGTTCTTGGCATTTCTGGTCAAGTCGTTCAAACAGATCTTTTTTGCTGGCTTCAAATTTGTCATTTGAACTTGTGTCAAGTATTCCAGCGAATTGCGATCTGTAATTGTTAACTAAACTTATTCCTTCAACTTTTACGTCATACACATCCCAAACATCATCTATAAGCTTGAGACGGTAAACGACAGGAATAGATTTTGAGCTTGAAAGAATTCTTGTGTCAACCTGTGCATATTTATCTTGTATTATTGTCTCTTTGTCAAATGAGACTTTTTCTGATGAATAACTTCCAATCTTTCCAAGGTAGGTTTCTTCAAGCAGTTGAGTGAAAAGAAATATAAACCTATCTTGTTCTTCTGAAGAGAAATTAAGCCAAGGTCGGCCTATAGTTCTTTTTGAAAGCTCACGAAAATTGAAAAAGTCTTTAATTGCGTCTCTGACTTTAGTGTTTTTTTCGTTTTGCCTGTCAGCAACCCCTTTATATTCAGGGTTATTAAGAATGTCTATAACACCTTGCACTCCTGCTCGTAACCGCTCCATAGGAGTTACAGTTGTTTGCGCGAAGCTGGGTATAGCCGTCAAACAAGTAAGGACAAGAAAAAGGGAAATGGTTGTAATTTTTTTCATATATATTCTACTTTTAAGTTTTTTAAAAAATCTGGTTATACTTTGCCAAAAACATATTTACTAATTAAGTTTTCGATATCTATTGCGGATTCTGTTTCGATAATAGTACCGCCTGGCTCAATAGGGTCCCCGACACCGCCGAGGGTTATTTTAACGTATTTATCACCGATCAATCCGCTGGTTTTTATGGATGCAATCGCATCATCAGTAAGCATAATCTTTTTTTCAAGGCTCAGTCCTACAACCGCTTTCTGGGTTTTGAGGTCGAGGTGAATATCGTCGACAAATCCGACAGACACACCCATTATTTCAACAGGAGCATTAATCCTCAGGCCGGAAATGTCATTAAAGCTTGCACTGACGTGGTAGTGGTTGTCTGAAAATACGCGAATGTCTCCAAGTTTAACACTCATATAGACTATGAGTATCAGACCAACGAATACGAATATTCCGACAGCAGTTTCTTTAGAGTATTTTTTCATGTCTAAGTCCGTATAATTCAATTATTATCGTAATCGCCAAGATATTTGGTACAATCCATCTTCATCATTGAAGGGTCGAGCTGTGGCATTGTGAGCCGCGGTGCTTCCCTTTTTTGAACCCGCCTATCGAGAAACTGCCGTAAATAAGGATTTTCAGTGGCGAGTAGAGAGTCCTTACTACCTTCAAAAAGAGCCTTTCCGTCTCCAAGAACCAAAACATGGTCTGCAATCGTCTTCATACTGGCAAGGTCGTGACTGACTACTACGATTGTCATGTCAAATCTTTCTTTAAGCTCCAAAAGTAACTCATCAAGTTCAGCAGAATTTATCGGGTCTAAACCGGATGTAGGCTCATCGCAAAAAAGAATATCCGGGTCCATAACCATAGCTCTGGCTAGTCCTGCTCTTTTCCGCATCCCGCCTGAAAGTTCATTTGGAAAATAATCAACAAAATCTTCAAGCCCTACAAGGCTAAGTTTAGCTTTAACCACGTTTGAAATTTCAGCAGTCTTCAGCCGGGTATGTTCTCTAAGCGGAAGAGCTACATTATCAAATAAATTAAGCGATCCGAGAAGAGCCCCATCTTGAAAGAGTACACCTATGCGTTGTTTTAAACATCTGAAAGGCTTCCGTTTCAAGGTTAAAATGTTGTGCTTACCGAGAAAAACAGATCCTCCGAGAGGAGTGTTCAATCTAAGTATATTTTTCAGCAATGTTGATTTTCCGCATCCTGATCCACCGAGAATTACGGTAATCCCCCCACCTGGTAAAGTCGCATTAATATTATTAACTACAGGTGTATTGTCATAACCTATGGTCAGGTCTTCAATGCGTATGTCTGGTGCTGATTTTTTCATGAAGAATAATTAAAAAAGTAAAGAGGTCAAAATATAGTCAGATATAAGTACTATTACGCAAGACATAACAACTGCCGAAGTAGTTGCCTGACTGACTCCTTCAGGCCCTTTTCCGTCTTTGCGGAAATGGGTGAAGTAGCCTTGAAAACAACAGACGGTACAAACAAGAACAGCAAAAACAAGTGATTTCGCGAATCCGGCAGAAATATCCTCAAAGCTGAGTGATGTATATACTCTGTGAAAATAAACTCCGGAATTCCCGCCAAGCAAAGCAACTCCGGTCAAGTATCCGCCGACAATTCCTATAAGATCAAAAAGAGCGGTTAAGATAGGAAAAGAAATAAGCGATGCAATAAGCTTAGGGCTTACCAGATAGTTTATCGGGTTGATATCCATCAGCTCAAGTGCGTCGATCTGTTCGGAAATGCGCATTACTCCGATTTCCGCGGTCATGGAAGAACCAGCACGCCCTGTGAGCATGATTGCTGTCAAAACAGGGCCCAGTTCTCTGACAAGCGAGAGGGCAACCGCAGCTCCGAGAAATCCTTCTGAACCGAATTTTGAAAGAGCATAATAAGTCTGAAGTCCGATAACCATCCCTGTGAATAACCCGATAAGGGAAATAACGGTTAGGGACCTGACTCCTATGAAATATAATTCCTTAATAGTTTTAGGAAAAATGGATAAGGAACTGAAAATATGCAGAATTGATTCGAAAAGAAAGATGCACATGGCACCTAATTCTCCGAGAATATTTAAGCTTATCCTTCCCAGTAAAGCGAAAGGCTGCATGATTTGTTTTTCTGAAGCATGATCTGACATTTATTTATCTATTAAGTAGGTTATCGCTGATTATAAGTATTTTAAAGGTTTTCCAGAGTAAGTTAAAACAAATATCATAATATTCTCTGAAATAAAAGGTACTACTGCCAGCAAAAGTAAAATTTATGACTATGTTTAATTAAAAATATGAATGAAAATATATACTTTGGCCAGTAGAATCTGGTTAATCCTCTTTATTCTCGTCTTCGTCCTCAAGGCCGTCACGATTCTCCCACCATGATGCAGGTGGACCTATATACCACCAGTCTTTATGATCCGTCTTAGAAATTGTTTCCGCAAGTTCTTTGCCCTGATCTGTACGCAGACGTTTAAGAGCGGATTCCATCCACGATGCTGCATATGGATTTCCCATGTCATGTTCTTCTTTAAGATTTAATATAAAATCTATTTGGTCAGCATCTTGCGCCAGAAGAGATTCGATGGATTTGCTTTTTTCGAGCTCTTCCCAGTGAGGAAAAATTTTGTTTTCAAGTCCCGTACCGGCCAGAGTGTGGCGAAGAGCTTTATTTCGGGAACTTTTATTATACATCTGATTTACGTAGTTGAAGTCGGCTGTGCGGGCTTCATGCAGATCATGGAAAAGACACATAAAAACAGTGCGCGCCATGTCTGCCTCTGCCATATCAGCAAGAACATAGCCAAGAACAGCAACTCTGTATGAATGGTCTGCAACAGATTCAGATCCGGTTCCGAGAAATTGATAACCAGTGCGCGGAGTTTTTCTAAGCATACCGACTTCAAAAAGAAAGTCAGCAAGTCTAGTCATCCTGTCGCGACTTTTAATATTTTTCATAATAATAAGTCTCAGTGCAAAAGATCAGCCCTGCTTTGCAGGGCTGATACATATTTATTATACGGATTATGACCGATAGTCGGCGTTGATAGTTATATATTCTTTGCTGAAGTCGGATGCCAAAAGTGATGCTTTGCCGTCTCCGTCACCCAGAGTGATGATAACTTCTATGTCTTGCTTACGCATGATCGGTTCAAGCAGGGCGTCCATATCGCCTTCAACCGGTTTGCCTTTTTCGAAAACAGTAATCTTCCCAAAGCGGAGAGTCAGATTCTCTGGATTAAATTCTGCTCCGCTTCTACCGGCCGCAGCTACTATTCTGCCCCAGTTAGGGTCTTCGCCGAAAAGTGCTGTTTTGACTAACGGGGAATTACCGACTGCGCGTGCCATAAGGTTAGCGTCATTATCGCTTAACGCTCCTGAAACACTTATGGACATGACTTTTGTTCCGCCTTCAGCGTCCTGAATTATCATATATGATAGAGATTGGCAGACATCAAGGAGCGCTGCTTCAAGAGCCTGCCGTGTCGCATCAGAATCTGCTTTGAAATCAGATGCTCCGTTTGCAAAGGCTAAAATCGTATCATTTGTGCTTGTGTCACCGTCAACGGTAATGCAGTTGAAAGATTTATCAATGCACCGTTTGAGAGCTTCTTGCCACCAGACTGGGTCGACTTCTGCATCACAGATAATGAATCCGAGTAAAGTTGCCATGTCGGGACAGATCATGCCTGCCCCTTTAGAAAGTCCCAGAACCTTAGCTGTTCCAGTGCCGGATTCGACTGACTGCCATGCAAGTTTAGGAAATTTGTCAGTAGTCATGATGGCTTTAGCCGCCTGAACAGGGTTAGCTTCTCCAATGGATTCAACAAGGCGGGGGGCTGCCAGCTCCCACTTATCCATATCAAACCGTGGTCCGATAACTCCTGTTGATGCCGGGAGCAGCTCGGAAGGTTTAATATTTAATCCTTTTGCAACCAGCTCGAGGGTTTTTCTGCAATCAGCGATTCCTTCCTCGCCGGTACATGCATTCGCCTGCCCTGCATTGATCAAAGCTCCGCGCACGCATGTCGAGTTCTTAAGGGTCTCTTTGCAGACAGTGACCGGGGCTGCTTGAAATTTATTTTTTGTAAATACTCCTGCTCCTACAGCAGGAGTGTCGCTGAGTATCAGAGTCAAATCGTGTCTGTTTTTATATCTTAACCCTGAGTTTACACAGGAAAACTTAAAGCCTTTAGGGATGGATAGCATATCTGAATCTCCAATTTATTATGTTCGCTTATTGGGAAGCTGGAAATATAAAGCAGATAGTTACGCGTTTGACGGTCCATCTGCAAGAAAGTTGTTGGTAAAAAAAAAGTCTGTTCCCGGGAGAACAGACCTTTTAATCAATCACTAGTTATCGACTAATTATTAAGTAAATCCGGGCGGACAACTTCAACTTTTGCTTTGGATCGCAATTCCTGCATAAATGAATTAATTATTTCATTTGCCTGCTGGCGTTCAAGTCCTGCGAGGATTGCCTCTTTCTGGCTTTCCCATGTCTCGTCGCTTGGTGGAATGCGTTCATCAAGTCTTGCAACGATGTAACCGCCTGGGAGTTCAAAAGCCTGCGGCAGCCAAGTGTCCTTGGTTGAAGCAAATGCCATTTCAGCCAGTTTCGGATTCATACCGAGACCTGGAATAAAACCGTCTCTTCCGAAAGATTCAGATGTTTTAAGATCTTTCTTGATAGACTCAAGTTCCTGATCAGCAGTAGCAGGGGTGGACAGTTTGCCCATAACTACAGTTGCTTTTGCCTGTGCCAGCATCATGGCCTGCTTTTGAGAAAGGAATTCTTTGATGTCCTTCTTAACATTTTCAAGCGGACGAAGTGATGCAGGGACTTCTTCAATTTTCTGAGCTATCAGGTAACCGTTCTCTACAGCAATAGGCATTTCAGTTGAACTACCTTTGGGAAGTTCAATTATAGATTTAGCTGCATCTTCAGTCATTCCGAACGCGCGGGTAAGATTCTGAAGGGTTGCTTTTTCGCTTTCCTGAACTGCAACTCCAAGCTCTGCACCGATTGCGTCGAGTTTCATGCCTGAAGCGACAAGGTCGAGTGCATGGTCAAGCTTTGCGCTGATTGAATCAGAAGCTTTTTCCTGAGCAAGGGTGGTTTTTATTTCTGATTTTACCTGATCAAAAGATTTCTGACCGGCTTCGCGAGTATCTTCTACTTTAATAATATGAAATCCGAAGCGTGTACGTACAGGCTTACTGATTTCACCTTTTTTAAGTTTAAATGCGGCTTCTTCAAAAGGTTTAACCATTGAACCGCGACTGAACCAGCCTAACTCTCCGCCTTTAGTCTTGCTTGGTCCTTCAGAGTATTTTTCAGCAAGTTTGGCAAAATCCTGTCCTGATTTTGCTTTCGCGAGGATTTTATCAATTTTAGCTTCAGCTTTTTTGATTTCATCAGGGCTGGCTTTTTCATCTACAAGTATAAGAATATGACGGGCTTTAACCTGTGCATCCTGTTTGTAGTTGTCTTTATTGGCAGCGTAATACTTGTTCATTTCATCAGGGCTGACATCTTCATACACAGCCAACTCTTCAGGAGTGAATGAAATGTACTTAACGATACTGCTGGCAGGAATCGTAAAGTTTTTAGGATTAGCTTTGTAGTAAGCATCGATTTCAGAGTCTGTTACTTTTGCTTTCTCTAAAAAGTCTGCTCCGGAAACATAAAAGTAATCAATCTGGGCTCTTTCGCCAGCCCAGTTGAACAATGCACGAGCCTGAGCTTCAGTCGGCGCCGCCGGAATGGCTACGTATTCTTGAATCTTTTGAATCAAGTAGCTGTTACGCATGTCCTGTTCAAAAGTTGCAGCAGACATTTGTCTACCCTGCAAATATCTCTGGTAAAGTGATTTATCAAATTTACCATCGGAACTTGCAAAAGCAGGCACTTGACTAATTTCGTAGTAGAGTTCGCTGTTTGAAATACCGATTCCGAGGCGTTTGGCTTCAGATTCAAGAATTTTTGAATTGACCAGCTGATTCAGGATCGCTTTTTTAAAATCAGGAGACTGGAGTTTGTCAGGATCAATCTTAGGATTTTGTTCTCTAAGCATTTCTGCTGTCTGGCGGTAAACTTTAACAAATTCCTGAGTTGGAATAGGCTCATCGTTTACATAAGCGATGACCGGGTCAGTATTACCGTTAAATCCGCTCATGCCGAAGGCAAAAATGAAAACCAGAATGATGATACCGAATAAAACTTTAATGCCCCATCCTTGGGCTTTTTGGCGCATAATGTCCAGCATGTCGTCTCCGTACTCCAGTTGGCAGTTCGCACTGCTTTAAATGTTGGTATGCATGTAAGCACCGCAATCAAATTATTCGATTGCGGTGCCATTCTCATTTACTATTTTCTGCCCACATAGTTGAGCAGACCACCGGCTATGATAATAGCCAGTTCCTTTTCGGAAAGGTCGTTTTTGACCTTAACTTTGAGACCGTCGGTTGTAGTCATTTCTGCCACTCCGCCGGGAGTCAGAGTAGTGGTGTCGAGAGTCAATCCACTTCCTTCGGATAGTTTGTCGTAATCGCTCTTGTCGGATAGTACAAGGGGCAGGATGCCGAAATTGATAAGATTTGCTCTGTGAATGCGAGCAAGTGACTTAACAATGACAGCTACAACTCCAAGGTGACGTGGTCCGAGTGCAGCGTGTTCGCGGCTTGAGCCTTGTCCGTAGTTCTCACCGCCAAGGATTATACCGCTGTCAGATTTTTTCATTCTGTCAACAAAGTTTTCGTCAACACGGCTGAAAATGTATTCGCTGATAGCTGGAATGTTAGAACGCAAAGCTGTTATTTGCGCTCCGGCAGGGAGAATATGGTCGGTTGTAATATCGTCACCGACTTTAAGAAGCACTTTAGAAGTGATCTTTTCAGATAAAGCTGAAAAACTCTCAAGAGGGACAATATTAGGTCCACGAATGAGTTTAACATTTTCACCGTTTTCAGGCGGGAATATGAAAAGGTGGCGAATGGAAGGAATTTCCGCCGGAAAGTCAATTTTTGCAGGAGGAGTTCCCCAGGTTGCAGGATCAGTGAATTTACCGGCAAGTGCAAGATTGGCTGCCGTCTGAGGGGATACCAAATAAATTTTTGCATCTTGAGTTCCGCTGCGGCCTTCAAAGTTGCGGTTGAAAGTCCTTACGCTGACACCGGCTGAGACTGGTGAACCGCCCATTCCGATGCAGGGTCCGCAAGTACATTCAAGAAGTCTGGCTCCTGAATCAAGCAGCGGAGCAATTAATCCTTCAGATGCGAGCATTTTTAAAACCTGTTTCGATCCGGGAGAGATCATGAGGTCAACTCCCTGAGGAAGCTGGTGATCTGTCAAAATGAGCGCAGTTGTCTTGAGGTCTGAATATGAAGAGTTGGTGCATGAGCCTATAGCCGCCTGACTGACTTCAAGTCCGGCAAGTGATTTTACGGTCACAACACGGTCAGGCATGTGCGGCTGTGCAACCAGCGGTTCCAGCTCAGAGAGATTAATTACGATTGTTTCAGAATATGTTGCATCATCGTCAGCGATAAGCTCACTGAAATCTTCTATGCGTCCCATGACTTTGAGGAATTTTTCTGTCTGTCTGTCACTTGGGAAAATAGAGGTTGTCGCTCCGAGTTCTGCTCCCATATTAGTGATAACAGCGCGTTCAGGAACGGATAGAGTCGCAACTCCTTCTCCTGCGAATTCAAAAACTTTTCCTACCCCTCCTTTGACTGTGAGCAGTCCAAGGAGGTGCAGGATAATATCTTTAGATGTAGCCCAGCCGGTAAGTTCTCCAGTCAATTCGACTTTGACAACTTTAGGCATGGGGATGGAATAAGGCTGGCCTGCCATAGCAAGTGCTACAGATAGTCCGCCTGCCCCCATAGCCAGAGAACCGAGTCCGCCGGCAGTAGGAGTGTGACTGTCTGAACCGATCAGAGTTGCGCCAGGTTTGGCGAAGTTCTCAAGGTGCAGTTGATGGCATATGCCTGTTCCTGCAGGAGAGAAAACAACGCCATGTTTAGCTGCTACAGTTCTGAGGTACTGATGGTCATCAGGATTACGGAATCCCATCTGTAATGTATTGTGGTCAACATAACTTACAGAAAGGTCCGTTTGAACTTTATCAATACCCATGGCTTCAAATTGCAGATAGGCCATAGTACCAGTGGCATCTTGAGTTAATGTCTGGTCAATTTTAAGCCCGATTTCAGAGCCCGGTTCCATTTTGCCGCTTACTAAATGGCTGGAAATAATTTTCTCAGTAATATTAAAACCCATGATGCCTCCAAAGTAGCTGATACTCTATTGCAATTTAAAGATAAATAAGACTGTCCGATATGATTTAGGATTCTAATTCGGTTGTGCCGAGTTTTATCCGATTAATTTTATTTCGACGAGAGGTGATTTCAACTTCCAGACGAAGTTTATCTCTCTGACTTTCAAAGATTTCTTGAGCAAAATAAATTCCTTTAGCAGGATCTTCGCCCTTGAGAAGTTCCTGAATTCTATCTTTGCAAGCTTCAAGTTCTTTTTTAAAGGACTCAATAGCCTCTTCGATTTCAGGAATACTAATCAATTTTGATTCTTCTTCTGTTTGATTTTGCGTCATCATTGCGATCTTTAACCTCAGGGTCTTTCAGCCCGTCTATTTCCGGGAGACTGTTGTACAGAGTCCAGTAACGAGGCCATAATTCGGTGATGTCGCCCGGGTTCAGCAGGGAAAGTCCGGGACGAATCCAAGCCATCAGTCCAAGTGCTATTCCGAAATAAGGAGTCGGTGCATTCCATGCATCTTCCCACTGTAATCTGCCGGGGGTTATTTGAACTCCGTTTTCAGTGCGGGCGTATTGGAGTCCCAACCGTTCGAGCAGCTCAATTCCCTGTTCAAATAAGGCGGTATCGTTAATTCCCTGAAGCGAACATTCTGTTCCGGAGTTTACAGCCAGTGCAATTCCGATTGGGAAAAGTTTTGAAGCCTGTCCGAAGTCAATATTGACTGACTGTGGTTGATCACCCTTGGTCGAACTGATTTCTGTGTCGGAAACTTTCACAACCAAACCGCCTAAAGTAAGAGCCTTAAGAGCATCTTTTGCTTTAGGGGAAGTCTTCGGCCATGTTCCTTTGATTGTTACATTTCCGCCTGCGAAAGCAGGGATTGAAAGTAGAGCTGCACTCAGTTCCGGGTCCAAAGCAATGCTTGGCTGTTCTGGGAATGAAAATGTCTTGGTCGGATGAACAGTACATGATGTATCAGTCAGATCCGCTTTGATTCCGCAAGCGTTCAGAACATCAACCGCATCGCGAATTTCTGAAATTCCAGACCAGTCTTTTTCAAAGTTAAGTGTCAGTCCTTTAGGGTATGTCCAAGCTGCAAGGGTTAGTGCCGCTGCAAATTTAGGAGGAGTATCCTCGGTAACTGTGAGAGAAGATACCAAGTTTCCGCCGCATTCAAGTCTGGCCGGCAATCCGTGACTCTGAAGATCAAGAGTATTGAGGCGGGCACCAAGAGGAGCCAGCAACGCGGTCAATGGTCTTGAGTCGTACTGCTTGAGAATTGTTCCACCAGCTATTTTGAACTTGCCCGGAGATTTCAGCCCGAATGCAAGTACTAAAAACATGGTCATTTCATCATCACCGGCAAAAACCAGTTTATCCTCAAAGGATACACCGTCTTCGGAAGCGCGTGATTCAATGGTGTCATTTTCCCATGATATATGCGCACCAGCCTGATTGAAAGCTTTTGCCAGCTCTGTCAGTTGATCATTAACAGATAGAGGGGACATTTTAGCATCGGCGGAGCACATTGCTGCAAGAGCAATCCATAGCTGAGACTGGAAAAGTGAACATGGTCCGTCAATAACAACCTTTACAGGTCTTCTCGGTGGTGAAAGTGCGTAAGAAGGCAGATTGCGGTTTTCAGGTTTGGCAACGCACGTATATGCAAGAGCATTGAGCTGTTCAAAAACTCTGCGGGCAGCTTTGATATTAAATTTTTTATCTGTAGCTTCTGTGGTCCATGTTTCAAAGATACGTCTTTCCATGTCCGGGTCGCCAAGAGGTAAACCTTTCAATCTTCTTTTAGCTGCAGCTTTACCCATAAGGTTATTTCTGCGTGAAATCAGTGAAATTAGGCGTTCGTCCAGATCTTTAATTTCTTGAAGCAGGGAAGGTCTGCGCGGTGAGTCGTCACCTTGGCTATCGAATTTTTTGTAATTGGGCATTTTTTGTTCCTGATGTGTGATATAGGGAAGAACGCCTTTCTAGCCTGAAATCCGCCGATGAGCAAGCCCCAAAGGGGGGACAATATATACTGATTATATCCAGTTGTAAAAAACTAAAAAAAAGGGAGGAAGCGGTGACCGCCTCCTCCCTATAAAAGCAAGTAGTGGTACTACTTTAATTACATTGCGTCGCCGGAAGCTGCGCCCTGCATTTTGACTTCAACCTTTTCGGTGAGGCCTTCATAGTAAGCACGGAGAATGACGAGAACTTCTTCACGACCGAAATGGTCAGCGACTTCAGCACCGTCAGAAAGAGCTTTACGGAGTTTAGTTCCGGAAAGGATAACGCGATCTTCTTTAGTATGAGGACAAGTACGCAGAGATGCCATACCGTCACATTTGTAGCAGTAGAAGGTCCAGTCAATTTTCATTGGCTGACAAAGAAGAGCTTTACCTGGTTCTGGACAAGCTTCTTTAGCGTAAGGAATTTTGTCGAAGATTTCCTGAGCTTCAAATAAGCCGTAGAAGTCACCAACACCAGCGTGGTCACGACCGATCAACATTCTGTTAACACCGTAGTTCTGACGGAAAGTTGCGTGGAGCAGACCTTCACGAGGACCGGCATAACGCATATCAAGAGGGTAACCAGCTTGAATTACGTTGTCTTTAACAAAGTATTTTTCAACGAGAGTATCGATAGCTTTAACACGAACGTCAGCAGGAATATCTCCTGGTTTCAGGTTACCGATCAAAGAGTGGATCAAGCAACCGTCGCAGACTTCAATAGAAATCTTAGCGAGGAATTCGTGTGAACGATGCATTGGGTTACGAAGCTGAAGTGCGGAAACAGTGGACCAGCCTTTTTCTTCAAAAGCAGCACGAGTTTCAGCAGGACGGAGGTAAACACCTTTGTACTGTACAGGATATTCGCCTTCGGAAAGAACTTTAACAGGACCAGCAATGTTGAATTTCTTCTGAGCCATAACCATCTTAACACCAGGATGGTCTTCAAGAGCGATTTTCCAGAAAACGTCATCAGCAGATTCTTCGCCTTCACCTTTGAATACTTTTTCGCATTCCCATTTCTTATCTTCTTCAGTCATTTCATAGACTTCTTCGATTTTCATGGTAGCGTATACTTCGCCTTTACGGACGAGAGCAATTTCTTCGCCGACTTTAACGTTTTCGTCTACATCAAGTGTTACTGGAACTGGCCAGAATGTACCGTCTGCCATCAGAAAATTTTCACAAACGCCTTTCCAGTCAGCTTTTTTCATAAAGCCGTTAAGCGGGCTGAAACCACCACAACCCATCATGATAAGGTCACCCTTAGCACGTCCGGAAATTTCGATCTGTTTAAGACCAGCAGCTTTTTTCTGTTCTGCTGCGAGTTCTGCGCCTTCGAGAAGGCAGCATACGAGGCCTTTTCCACCGTGAGGGGCTACGAGCTTAGACATGTGTGTCTCCTTACTTGTAATTATTTTCAACACCTGGGCCTGTCCGCGGAACCGCGAGGAATATATCTCTGCCCCATATTTATTAGGGCTTGCTCTTCATATTATATAGAAGGCATGGTCCGCAGAACGAAATTTTACAACAAAGTATTATAAGAAAGCTTACTTCGAAGCAAAGATGCCTCGTTATTTGCTTATTCATAATTCCTAAATGGACTTATGAATCCTTTGTGAAAGAAATGTCAAGGGTAAAATGGAAAGAGGACTGATTTTTTCAGTAATAGGAGTCTTCAAGATAAGAGCAAAAGTAATTAAGGTGTATTAACTTGAGCAGTTATAGTAATATAAAGTGCATTTTAACCCAATGTGAAAATCATAACTCTATTCTTTCATGTTGTGAAGATTTAAAATTAAAAAGCTTGATTATTATTCAGACTTTAAAATAATAATCAAAAGTCACAAAAACGGCACTTTGTTTAGCTTTTATAAAGACTATTTTAAAATATAGTCTAGATAAGTTCTAGCAAAAATAAAAAGAATAATTCGTAATTACATACTGTTATATAAAAAAATAAATATGTTCAACAAACTTAAAAAAAGGCTTGCATTAAAAGGTGGGAATGAACTAAAAGCTCATGAAGATGGAAAATTCAAAGACGCCGTTAAGGCTTTTTATGGTTTTGCGTCCCCAGCTGCTCTAGCTAGATATTGTGTTTTTTCACAAATACAACGGTTCGTTGAAAAGAGCTTGTTCTAAATTTCACTTTCGTCTTGACACCTTTTGTCGGGCTTGGTAGTCAATTGACCACAGGCCTTGAATTTAAAGGCAAGAATATAAATGGTTAAGGATGTTGTCGGTGATTGATAACTTTAACTTTTAGGAGGACTAGGTATGCCGACCTTTGTCAATCCAGAAAAGTGTGATGGCTGCAAGGGTGGAGAAAAAACCGCCTGTATGTACATCTGCCCTAATGATCTCATGATATTGGACCCCGAAGAAATGCGGGCTTACAACCAGGAACCAGAAGCATGTTGGGAGTGTTACTCCTGCGTGAAAATTTGTCCTCAGGGCGCTATCGAAGCTCGTCCTTATGGCGACTTCGCTCCTATGGGCGGAACTTCTATCCCCATGCGCTCTGCTGAAGACATCATGTGGACTGTTAAATTCCGTAACGGAAATGTTAAGCGTTTCAAGTTTCCTATCCGTACTACTCCTGAAGGTTCAATCAAACCTTACGCAGGTAAGCCTGAACCATCTGATCTGGATAACGAACTTCTCTTTACCGAAACTGAACTTGCTAAACCGCAGGTTGTTTCCGGAACTAAGACTGAAGTTGGCGATGCAGGTAAGACTTTAGTAATAAAGGATCTGCTTTAATCATTAATTTGTTGTTATCAACATTTTTGATTAAATCTAAGAAATTTGTAACATACTAAGGAGGACACATGCCTCTGCTCCCTACTAAAGAAGCTGCAAAGGGCGTTGCACTTGCAGAACCAGAACTTATAGAAAAAGACGTAGATCTTCTTCTCGTCGGTGGTGGTATGGGTAACTGCGGTGTTGCTTACGAAGCATGCCGTTGGATCGAAAAAGTTGGTGGAAATCTTTCTATCATGCTTCTCGATAAAGCCGCTATGGAACGTTCCGGTGCTGTTGCACAGGGTCTTTCCGCTATCAACACATATCTTGGTGAAAACAATGCTGACGATTACGTCCGCATGGTTCGTACCGACCTCATGGGCATCGTCCGTGAAGACCTTATCTTTGACTTAGGTCGTCACGTTGATGATTCCGTCCATCTTTTTGAAGAGTGGGGCCTTCCTTGCTGGATCAAAAAAGATGGTAAAAACCTCGACGGTGCTCAGGCAAAGGCTGCTGGCCTCTCCCTGCGTAACGGCGATGCTTGCGTTCGTTCCGGACGTTGGCAGATGATGATCAACGGTGAATCCTACAAGTGTATCGTTGCTGAAGCAGCTAAAATGGCTCTCGGCGAAGATAACTATATGGAACGTATCTTCATCGTTAAAATGCTTCTCGACGCTAAACAGCCAAACCGCATCGCTGGTGCTGTTGGTTTCTCCACTCGTGAAAACAAAGTATACGTATTCAAATGCAACGCAGCTGTAGTAGCTTGCGGTGGTGCTGTTAACGTATACCGTCCTCGTTCCACTGGTGAAGGTATGGGTCGTGCATGGTATCCAGTATGGAACGCAGGTTCCACATACACCATGTGTGCTCAGGTTGGCGCTGAAATGACCATGATGGAAAACCGCTTCGTACCTGCTCGTTTTAAAGACGGTTACGGACCAGTTGGTGCATGGTTCCTGCTTTTCAAAGCTAAAGCAACTAACTACAAAGGTGAAGACTATTGCGAAACAAACCGCGCAATGCTCAAACCTTATGAAGATCGCGGATACGCTAAAGGACATGTTATTCCTACTTGTCTGCGTAACCACATGATGCTTCGCGAAATGCGCGAAGGTCGCGGTCCTATCTATATGGATACCGCTACTGCACTTCAGAACACTTTCAAAGATCTCAGTCCTGCTGAACAGAAACACCTCGAATCTGAAGCATGGGAAGATTTCCTTGACATGTGTGTTGGCCAGGCCAACCTCTGGGCTTCTATGAATATCGAACCAGAAAAATCCGGTTCCGAAATCATGCCTACTGAACCTTACCTCCTCGGTTCTCATTCCGGTTGCTGCGGTATCTGGGTTTCCGGACCAGACGAAGAATGGGTTCCTGAAGAATACAAAGTTAAAGCTGACAACGGTAAAGTATACAACCGTATGACAACTGTTAATGGCCTCTTCACCTGCGCTGACGGTGTTGGTGCTTCTGGTCATAAGTTCTCATCCGGTTCACATGCTGAAGGCCGTATTGTTGGTAAGCAGATGGTTCGTTGGTGTGTAGATCACAAAGATTTCAAACCAACTTTGAAAGAAAATATTAAAGACCTCGCTAAAGAATTGTACCAGCCTTGGTATACTTACGAAGCAGGTAAATCCATCTCTACTGACCCAGTGGTCAACCCTAACTACATCACCCCTAAAAACTTCATGATGCGCCTCGTAAAGTGCACCGATGAATACGGTGGTGGTTGTGGAACCATGTATGTTACTTCCGGTGCTCTTCTTGACACAGGTTTCAAACTTCTTGGAATGCTTGAAGAAGATAGCTTGAAATTGGCAGCACGTGACCTCCACGAATTGATGCGTTGTTGGGAACAGTTCCACAGACTGTGGACTGTACGCCTGCACATGCAGCACATCAGCTTCCGCGAAGAATCCCGTTATCCTGGATTCTACTACCGCGGAGACTTCATGGGTCTTGACGACTCAAACTGGAAATGCTTCGTAAACTCCAAATACGATGTAGAAAAAGGCGAAACCCTTATTTACAAAAAAGCATACCACCAGATCATTCCTGTTTAATATAGGCATGACACTACGCGGCTGCGAGCTTTACGGCTCGCAGCCGTTCTCATCTGGCGGACGCGCTGAAATGGTCTGAATCCGAATTGCGACCGAAAGCGGTCGGTGTCCGGATTTGGGCCATTTTATGGCTAAGGGCCTAAAAGAGTTCAGGAGGATAGAGAATGTCAAAAAGCATACTTGTCGTTGGTGGCGGGTTCAGCGGTATTACTGCTGCACTCGAAGCCGCTGAAGTAGGGCATGAAGTCTTCATCGTTGAGAAGGCACCATTCCTAGGTGGCCGAGTGATGCAGCTGAATAAGTATTTTCCGAAGCTGTGTCCCCCTTCCTGCGGTCTGGAGATCCAATTTCAGAGAATTAAAAAAAATAAGAACGTTAAGTTCTTTACCTTGGCTGAAGTAGAATCCATCAGTGGTTCTAAAGGTGATTTTGAAGTAAAAATCCGTATTAAGCCTAGGTATGTCGGTCCCGGTAGTGTTGAATTGTCCGAAGTCATCGCTAAACTTTCCAATAATGTTACTGATGAATTCGAATTCAAACTCTGTGATCGCAAAGCCCTTTACATGGATGTGCCTTTTGCGTTCCCCGCAAGATACGTTCTTGAAAAGGAAAACTGCACAGATGAAGACCTTAAACTTCTTGAAGGTGTCGCTGCTGTAGACCTTAAAGATGAAGAAAAGGTAATCACTCTCAATGTAGGTTCCATTGTATATGCGACCGGTTGGAAGCCTTATGATGTAACTAAACTTTCAAATCTCGGAGCAGGATCGGTTGCTAACTGCATTACTAATATGCAGATGGAACGTCTGGCAGCTCCAAGCGGTCCCACATGCGGCAAGATTGTCCGTCCTTCTGACGGTGCACAGCCGAAAAACATTGCGTTCGTACAGTGTGCGGGCTCACGCGATGAAAATCATCTCAATTACTGTTCATACATTTGCTGCATGGCTTCTTTGAAGCAGGCTGCATATGTTCGTGACCAGTACCCAGATGCAAAGGTCACGGTATATTATATCGACCTGCGTACTCCGGGACGTTACGATAAGTTTGCCAAGCGGATTCTTTCAGATGACAAGATCAATGCCGTTAAAGGTAAGGTCGCTGAAGTTATCGAAATTTCCGGTTCAGGCAATGTTCTCGTCACAGTTGAGGATGCTGAAACCGGTATTAAGGCACAGAATGAGCATGATCTCATCGTCCTTGCTACCGGAATGCAGCCTAGTCTCGCAGGAGTTCCGGTTCCCACCGGAGTTCAGGTTGATGATCAGGGCTTCATTGTTGGCGGAGAAGAACAAGGCATTTTCGCCGCCGGGTGCGCAAAGCAACCTCTGGATGTCATGAAGACAGCCCAGTCGGGTACAGCTGCCGCTCTGAAAGCGATTCAAACGGTGATAGGGAGGTAAGTCGACATGCCCGAAAAAATCGGAGTTTATTTCGACCAAGCAAGCATTTCCCCTTACCTTAACGCTGAAGAACTTGCAGAAGTAGTCCGTAAGGTCTGCGCAAGTGAATGTCCGGTGATCAAGTGTCACCCGAGACTTAACAGCGAGGAAGGCAGAAAGCTTATTCAGGAAGATATCGACGCTGGCAACGTTGATGCAGTATGTATCTGCGGCACAAGCCCTCGCGTAGATTGGGACATTTTCAACTTTGACAACGTCATGGTTGAACGTGTTAATCTGCGTGAACAGTGCATCAAGGTTTTCAGGAACCCTGACGGCACATTGCCTGATCCAAATGGTGAAGTACCTGAACTCCTCAAAATAATGGCTAATGAATATGTCAGAATGGGAATCACTAAACTTACCAAAGGTAAAACCTCTGAAAATCAGATTATAGGTTCTACTAAGGTCGTTATGGTTCTTGGTGGTGGTTTTACCGGTCTTACTGCAGCTCTTTACGCAGCAAAGACTAACCACGACGTTATTCTGGTTGAAAAGTCGGACACTCTCGGTGGTAAAGCCGCCGGAATGTACAAGACTTTCCCACTCGCATACCCAAACACCGAAGCTCATGAAACAGGAATTGAAGATCTGATTGCTGAAGTTGAATCAAACTCTAAAATCAAAGTTTTCAAATCTGCACAGCTCGAGACTCTTGAAGGTGCTCCCGGTGATTACACCGCCAGCGTTAAAGTTGGTTCCGGTAAAGAAGAAATGCCCGTTGGCGCAGTTGTTCTTGCTACTGGTTGGGTCCCTCAGGATACCAAGTATGTTGAGCCTATGGGTTACGGTTCTTCCAAAGTTGTTACCGCTGCTGAATTTGAGAAAATGGTCAAAACAGGAAAAATGGACGCATCGTCTGTTGCTTTTGTTCTTGATACCCGCCTCAGTGAAGCAAAGTTTGCAGCCGAAGAAGATGCATATGCAAACCGTTCTGAAGAGCAGATTGCATCTGATGATGCTGATGCTAAAGCCGCATCTGATGCAGCTAAAGCAGAAGGCGATGATGCAGAAGAAGAATTTGTTTATGAGGATATGGAATCCTATAAACATCTTCCTTACAGCTCAGAACTCAGCAGTTTGGTAGCTCTTAAGCAGGCTAACTACGTTCGTGAACTTAACGACGAAGGCATTGCATATATCATCTATGACCACATGATGGTTCCGGGTGTGAACGAGCGTTACTATCGTGCTGCCCAGGATGATCCAGGTATCATGCTGACCAAAGGAACTGTCACTTCCATTAAGGAAGAAGGCAATTTCATGGTTGTTTCTGCCAGCAACACTCTGCTTGGCGAAAATATCGAAATCCAGGCTGATCTGGTCGTTGTTCCTACCGGCATGGTTCCAACCACTGCTCACGATCCGACCATCAACCTTGTATATAGACAAGGACCTGCTTTCCCGGACCTTAAACAGTTCGCAGGATATGCAGATTCCAATTACATCTGTTTCCCTTATGAAACACGCCGTACCGGTATTTATGCCGCCGGGTGTGTTCGTCAGCCCATGTCAATGGGACTTGCAAGGGAAGATGCCGCCGGTGCTGTTCTTAAAGCGATTCAGTGTATTAACTCCGCCAATCACGGCGTAGCTGTTCACCCTCGCTCCGGAGACAACACTTATCCGGTTTTCAACTTCATGCGTTGCACACAGTGTAAACGTTGTACTGAAGAATGTCCTTTCGGTGCACTTGATGATGATGAAAAGGGAACACCAAAGCCGAATCCGTCACGCTGTCGCCGCTGTGGTACCTGTATGGGGGCCTGTCCTGAACGCGTAATCGGATTCGACAATTACAATATCGACATGATCGGTTCCATGATCAAACAGGTTAAAGTACCTGATGATATGGAAGTCGGCGGTCCTAGATTTATCGTGCTTGCCTGTGAAAACGATGCTTATCCGGCACTCGACATGGCAGCTATGCGCGGTAAAGGTTGGTCCCCCTACGTTCGTGTAATTCCTGTTCGCTGTCTCGGCTCTGTTAATACCATCTGGATTGCAGATGCTATGAGTAAGGGTATCGACGGAGTTCTGTTGCTCGGATGTAAGTACGGTGAAGATTATCAGTGCCATTTTGTGAAAGGTTCCGAACTGTGTAACCGCCGTATGGAAAACGTTGCTGACTCTCTTAAGAGACTTGGCGTCGAACCTGAGCGTGTTGTCCAGTCTGAACTCGCTATTGACGAATACGATAAGGTCTCCGACCTGATTGATACCTTCGTTAATGACATGATCAAGATCGGTCCTAACCCGTTCAAGGGCTACTAGGAGGTAGACGCGATATGGAAAAAGATGTTCGCATCAAACCGGATCTGCAGTTTATCAAAGAACTCCAGGAAGTCGGTGGAGACGCAGTCAAAAAGTGTTATCAGTGCGCAACTTGCTCTGTAGCATGTCCTTTGTCTCCTGCTGACAACCCTTATCCGCGTAAGGAAATGGTTTGGGCTCAGTGGGGCCTTAAAGATAAACTCGTTAATGACATCGATATATGGCTTTGTCACAACTGCGGAACATGTTCCGACCTGTGTCCTCGCGGCGCACGTCCTGCTGACATGCTCGCAGCTCTGCGTAACATGGCCTACCAGAAGATGGTAACTCCGTCCTGCTTCGGTAAGTGGATGAGCTCTCCAAAGCATCTGCCGAAACTGATAGCTATCCCAGCAGTTCTTTACATGGTGATTTGGTTCATCATGGCTGGTGTTCGCGGTTCCTTCTTCCCTCTTGAAGATGGCAAAATTGTCTACGGATATCTTTTCCCCGGCGATTTTACTATTGACCCGATCTTTATGATTGCTTTCGGTTTCATGGCTTGGACCTTCTACAGGGGAGTCAAAAATCTTATTGCTTCATTTAAGGATCAACCGAAGGTCTTTGCTGTTGGTGACAAATCTGAAAGACCCAGCCTCTTGGAATGCTTCGTGGATGTGTGCAGAAAAGAAATTCTGACTCACTCCAAATGGAAAGAATGCGGAGATACTGATGAAGCTGACGAACAGAAGTTTAATGGTCATAGACTCATTATGCTCGCTTTCGTCTGCCTGATGATCGTAACAGGCATAGTCGCTGTTGCTCATTGGGGAGGAAAGATCATACCTTTCCTTTCAGCTGTCGGTCACACTCCAATGCCGCTGTGGCACCCGGTTAAGATTCTTGCCAACATTGGTGCAGTACTACTTGTTTATTCATTATTACTGCTCACCAAACGTCGCTTGAATCAGGATGAATCCGCTCACGGTTCCAGTTATTATGACTGGTATCTGCTCGGACTTATCTGGACAATTGCAGGTACCGGCGTAATGAGTGAATTGCTCCGTCTTTTCGGAATCGCAATTCTCGCATACCCCGTATACTATGTGCATCTTGTCGCCGTGTTTATGATGTTTGTCTATCTGCCGTGGTCCAAACTTGGGCATCTGGTCTACAGGACTGCAGCTTTAACTTATGCAAGATACATCGGCCGTCTACCTATGCCGGTCCGTGAAGAAAAGACTTTTACTCTGTAATAGAGCAAGGAGGATTTAACCATGTCTGAAGCACGTAAAACTTTCCCTATGAGCACTTTTGTTGCTTATGTTAAAGGTGGCGAAAGCAACAACTCTGTTCAGGAACTTCTGTCTTACATGACACAGAAGGATATTAATGCTGAATTCGAACCTTTTGCAGCTGCGCTTGCAAAAGCTTGGATCTATGAACAGCATCCTGAACTTGCTAAAATGAAAACAGGTCAGGTCGCAGGACTTGGCGAAAATGTTTCTGTCGGAGCACTTCCAGGTGACGTAATGGTACAGGTTGACAGCATCTTCACTAAACTTGCTGATTACCATACTACTATTAATGCACAGGCTGATGCCATCAAAGATCTCGAAGTTAAACTTGCTGCAGCTGAAGGCAAACTCAGTGTTTCTGAGAAAGCTCTCGCTGAATACAAAGGCAAATGTGAAGCTTTCGAAGCATCCGGAAAAGGCGAAGGCGATAAAGTCATCGTTACTTCACAGGCAAAAGTTGAAGAGTACATCGGCAAAGTTGATGAACTCCTCGCTTTGATCGAAGATGTTAAAAAGAACGGTGTTGTAACTGTTGCTGCCGGAGCTCCTGCTGCCGGTGGTGCAGCTCCTGCTGCCGGAGAAACTAACGCTCCTGCAACCGGCGGTGCTCCTGAAGAGTCATTCGGTTTCGGTAGTGACCCATTTGGTGACTCCTCTTGGTAAGTCGAGTGACTTACTTTTAGCCGCTTTAGGTTAAAGTATTTGAAAGCCCTGTCCGCTTAAGCGGACAGGGTTTTTTTGTTTTTTAGATAAAAGAAAAATTGTCGATACTACATAAATACAAATTTGTACTATAAATTTACAATAATGCAGAAAAAAGCTGTAGATGTAAATTTAGTAAATACACAAAAAAAAAGGTTTTTATGCAGTTAAAAATCATTATTAACTAAAAAAATGCGCCCTAATGTTGTAAATGGGAATCAAAATGAAAACTGAACTTTTAACTATTATTGTATTTTGCAAAAATGTATATTTCAAATGATATTTGAAAGAAATCGATAAAGATGCTATATACTCTCTCAAGATAGTTGAATATAATTTATTAACTACGAATGTATATTTGATTAGCAGATCAACTTTGCTCCATGATATGTGACTATCAAGCATTATTTACAGTAAGTATTGTAGTGGTAATGTTTGATGGATCAATAGTTATGCGAACAATGAACCCTCAGAACGGTCTAGTACGGAACAATAGTCGTGTACATGCTTGATCTCGAGAATGATAAAGTGTATAGGGATAAGTAATATGGAAGAACTACATTTACACGACGTGAGCGTCCGCTTTGGTGGGCTGCAGGCTTTGTCAGAGGTGAACTTCTCTCTTATGCCGGGGGAAATCGTAGGTCTCATCGGGCCGAACGGCGCAGGTAAGACCACTGTGTTTAATGTTATTACCGGAGTATACAACGCTTCCGGCGGAGATGTTGTTTATGGTGGAGAAAGTCTTCGGGGATTAAAGCCATATCAAGTACTTGCGAAAGGAATAGCGCGCACTTTTCAGAATATTCGCCTTTTTCAGAATATGACGGCTCTGGAGAATGTTATGGTTGCCCAGCATTCACGCACAAATTGCGGAGTTCTTGGAGCGATTTTTCGTACTCCTGCACAAAAGCGCGAAGAGCAGAAAATCAAAACACGGGCAATGGATGAGTTGCGTTTTGCAGAACTGGAAAAGTTTGCAGATGAAGTCGCATCCAGTCTTCCTTACGGTCATCAAAGGCGACTTGAAATCGCACGGGCTTTAGCCTCTGATCCAAGCACTATCCTACTTGATGAACCGGCTGCAGGGCTCAATCCTGCTGAAAGTTCCGAGTTGATGGAAACCATCCGTAAAATATCTGCTAGAGGAATCAATGTGTTGATGGTGGAACATGATATGAAAGTTGTCATGGGAATCTGTCAGAAACTTGTTGTTCTTGATCACGGAGTGATGATTGCAAAAGGAAACCCTGAAGAAATTCAGAAAAATCCTGCTGTAATTGAGGCATATCTCGGTAATTAACCATATTTACTTTTGGGAGGCGCTTTTATGAAACGTTTATTTATGACAGTTTTGCTATCCGCAGCATTATTAATGCTCGGTTCCGGCATGGCTTTTGCGAAAACTTTAAAGGTTGGTACAATGGGACCTCTTACTGGTCCTTACGCCGCTGATGGTAATGACATCAAAAACGGCGTTTTAACTGCTGTTGAAGTTTTTAAAGCCAACGGTGGCATTCCCGGTTTTGATGATATCGAAGTCCTTCCTCAGGATACAGCATGTGAACCTCGTCAGGCTGTAGCAACAGCAAATAAACTGATCAATGAAGGCGCAAACGGTGTTGTCGGTTCTTATTGTTCCAGCGCAACTCTTCCCGCATCCGAAGTTCTTGATGAAGAAAGTATCATCATGATTACCCCTGCCTCCACTAATGAAAAAGTAACTTCCCGCGGTCTTCCATATATGTTCCGCATGTGCGGCCGTGATGATGATCAGGGAGCAATTGCTGTTAAATTCATGGTTGATAAGCTCAAAGCTAAATCTATATATATAGTAGATGATAAAACAGCATATTCACAGGGTCTTGCAGACGGCGTTGAAAAAATGAGTGCTGCTGCCGGAATTAAAGTTCTTGGACATGAACACGTTAATCAGGGCGATAAAGATTTCTCAGCGATTCTTACCAAAGTAAAGACAGACAAACCTGATGTTTTTTACATGAGCATGCAGAATTCAGCTACAGGTGCTTTGATGCTTATTCAGGCAAAGCGCATGGGGATTACTGCTGCAACTCTCGCACAGGATGCAGTTTATCATCCTCAGTTGATCGAAATTGCAAAAGAAGCTGCAGAAAATGTATATCTTACTTTCGGATTTATAGATGATAATGCTCCTGCATATAAAGAATTCTATTCTGCCTATCAGCCTAAGTTCGGTAGCCCTGGTGCTTATTCCGGCTATGCATATGACAGCGCGATGGCATATCTGAAAGCCGTTAAAGCTGCTGGTTCTGCCGATCCTGCAAAGGTTAAAGTTGAGCTTATGAAGCTTGATTATGATGGTGCAACAAAGCACATCAAGTTTAAAGATAACGGTGATTCCGGTTCAAACTACATCATTCGTACTGTTAAAGATGGAAAATTCCGTAATTATTGGAACCCTGCAACTGATGAACTGTACTAGAGTTTAAGCAATGAACGGCCCCTGCTCACTTGAGCGGGGGCCATTACGAATAGCCCACGGATACCCATGGAATACTTTTTTCAACAACTCATTAATGGTATAACTCTAGGCAGCGTATATGCGCTTATCGCTCTCGGTTATACTATGGTGTACGGCATTATTCAGCTCATTAACTTTGCCCATGGTGAATTTTTCGCTGCCGGAGGCTATGTAGGCGTTATTTTCATGAGTTACCTAGTTTCTCAAGGCGCGCCTGCATGGGTTTGTCTTTCCGGTTCATTAATATTGGCAATGGCATATTGCGCAATGCTTGCAGTTGCTGTTGAAAAAGTAGCTTATAAGCCGCTTCGTAACTCATCCAGGCTTTCTGTTCTTCTTTCTGCTCTGGGTATGTCCATATTTCTACAGAACGGTTTGATGTTAACACAGGGGGTGTACGACAAAGCTTACCCCACAGAACTGACTCAGGGTGGCTTTGAGATGGGAAACGTAATGCTTTCCTATATGCAAATTTTTATCGTCAGTCTTACCGCATTCTTGCTAGTGGCCTTGAATGTTCTTGTTTTCAAAACTCGTATTGGTAAGGCGATGCGCTCAACAGCTCAGGATAAAATAATGTCTGCGCTTGTTGGTATTAATTCTAACCGCACAATCAGCATTACTTTCGCAATCGGCGCAGCTCTTGCTGCTGCGGCAGGTATCATGGTCGGGCTTTATTATGGCTCAGTTCGTTACGATATGGGCTTTGTTCCCGGTATCAAGGCGTTCGCCGCCGCCGTTTTAGGCGGTATCGGAAATATTACCGGTGCAATGATCGGCGGTTTTATTATCGGAATGGTAGAGATTTTTGCCGCAGGTTATATTTCAGGGGAGTATAAGGACGTATTTGCATTCGTGATACTCATTGCGGTCCTTTATTTCAGACCTTCAGGAATCATGGGAGAGAACATTGACGATACCAGAGTTTAAAAAACACTGGACATCCCTGGGTATTGGGATGGTCTGGCTGTTCATCCTATTGTGGCCTTTGCTTGGCGTAAAGCCTGAAGGGCTTGAGGTTGCCAGTACTTTTAATGTCTGGTGGAGAATTGCCGTCGGTTGTTCATTTATTTTGTTTTTGTACCAGTTAAATAAGATCGGAACATTTAATTTTATATCAAGACCTGCGTCAGCAGTCGCAGGTAATATTAAAAAAGCTTCTTCCACTGTACCTGTTGCGATCTGGTTTGTGGTAGGTCTTGCCTGCGCCGGTTTAATTCCTCAGTTTGCAGGGCGTTATGCTCAAGATGTCGCGATAAACTGTATGATCTACGTTTGTCTCGGACTTGGGCTCAATGTAGTTGTCGGCTTAGCTGGTATGCTTGATCTAGGATATATCGCATTTTATGGTATTGGTGCATACACATATGCTCTTCTTTCAGTTCAGTTCCAACTTTCATTTTGGATTTGTTTGCCTATTAGTGCAGCAGCAGCCGGTTTTGGAGCATGGCTTATCGGTTACTGTTCCATGAGAATGAGAGGTGATTATTTAGCTATTGTCACGCTTGGGTTTGCTGAAATTGTTCGAATGGTACTTAATAACTGGATGAGTTTGACCAATGGCCCTAACGGCGTAACCGGTATTAAGGCTCCCGGAGTTTACTGGTTCGACTTTACCAATGGTATGACTTTAGAGCATATTTGGCTCAAAAAGCTTTCACTTATCTATTATGTTGTTCTTCTTCTTGTGGCCTTCACTATTATTGCTGTTTACCGTTTACAGCATTCACGTACGGGTAGAGCATGGGAAGCAATTCGCGAAGATGAGACTGCTGCTGAGGTTATGGGTGTCCCAACTTTTTATATGAAGCTTCTGGCATATTGTACCGGAGCATGTTTCGGCGGAATGGCCGGAGCATTTTATGCTGCCAGAATGAGATTTGTCAGCCCTGAGTCCTTCACCTTCCTTGAATCAGCTATGGTTTTGTCAATGGTTGTTTTAGGCGGTATGGGGTCAATTCCGGGCGTTATTCTGGGGGCACTTGCTCTTATCGCACTTCCTGAAATATTCAGAGACTTTGAATTATATCGCATGCTGGTTTTCGGGGGAGTAATGACTCTTATGATGCTCTTCAGACCTCAGGGTATTTTACCTGCCAAACGTACAATGAGAGCCGGAAAGGATTAATTCATGACTGAACCAATATTAGAATTACGGGATATTAAGTCCGGCTATGGGAGCATTCAGGCTCTCAAAGGGATAAATATTAAAGTCTATGAAGGTGAAATAGTTTCCATTATCGGTGCAAACGGCGCCGGTAAAAGTTCAACTCTTATGACTATATGCAATATTGTTCACGCCACCAGCGGTGATATCTTTTACAAAGGTGAAAGAATAAATCAGATCGCATCTGACAAACTGCCTGCAATGGGGCTTTGTCAGGTTCCTGAAGGGCGCAGAATTTTTCCGCGCTTAACAATTGAAGAGAATCTAGATATGGGAGCTTTTTTCAGAAATGATAAGGAAATTGAAGATGACAAAGAAAGGGTCTTCGGTATGTTTCCTATCCTCCGTGAAAGATGCAAACAGGCCGGTGGTACTCTGTCCGGCGGTGAACAGCAGATGCTCGCCATCGGCAGGGCGTTAATGAGCAGGCCGAAAGTTCTTCTGCTTGATGAGCCTTCCTTGGGGCTTGCTCCGCTGATTGTTAAGCAGATTTTTGATATCATTAAAGAAATCAACAAGCTGGGAACAACTATTATTCTGGTTGAACAGAATGCTAAAGTTGCGCTTAGTATGGCGCATAGAGGATATGTTCTTGAAACAGGTAATGTTGTCATGGAAGATGAAGCTCAAAAACTATTAAATAATCCTGATATTCAGAAAGCATATCTTGGAGAATAATTTTTGATTTCTTTGAAAATATTTGTGTTGAATTTTTAAAGTCTCTTAATCCGTTAAGGTTTGAGAGACTTTTCCATAACTATAAAAGAAACTTTGCAAGATCTGATTTTGGTGGTGTTGAGCAGGCATATAACTGCTTATTATCTTGGGTACACGTTTGTTCAAAACTTGACGGAACAGGAAAGACTTGCATAACATAAGATGTTCATGTTTAATTTGTCTCTTATGTCCGTACTATACTTCTTCCAAATATCTGGAGGGTTACAATGGCTAGGAAAGTAGTGATTGATCACGATGAATGCATCGGTTGCGAAACTTGTGTTGAACTTTGTCCTGAAGTTTTTGCACTTGACTCAGATGGTGAAAAAGCTGAAGTAATTAAGGAAGATGCAGTTGATTTAGATTGTGTTCAAGAATCTATAGATTCTTGTCCTGTAGAGTGTATCTCTATAGAGTAGAAGGTCAGTTCTCACATGTCGAACAGAAAAGGCGTCTTAGTTAGATGCCTTTTTTTATGTTTTTTTTAAAAACTTAATATCCATTTGGAATAATGTCGGAAGATTTTTAACTATCTGAATTTTTATGCCGTCTTCATCAAGGGCAGAGCCTGCTCCATATTCAATTTTAAATTGATTCTCATCAATTCGCGCCCTGCACCATTTTGCCCCAGCCTCAAACATGCAGTCTTCAGTAAGCTCCACAATAGTAAGATTTTGCTGTGTTAAAGCCGTTCCTGTTTTGATTCTAGTCGCCAGACAACTGTTAGAAGGGCGGGGCATGGAATAAAGTTGCAGGAATTTTGCGGCTTCAATAATCTTCTTTTTATCGAATCCTGCGAGAGCTAAAGGTGAAATGACCCCGGCTTCACGAATTGCTCTTAGCCCAGGGCGATCATCCGTATCGTCTATATGGCTGCCGTCAAAAAGCGGCTGTTGATCAATGGTATTGATAATTGTTTTTTTGCAATGGTAACAGCGTAGATCTGTATTTGCACTTATCAACTCATCTTTGAGAACCGATATTTTGATAACTTGATGGTTGATACCTATCGATTTTGCGGATTCTCTGGCGAATAGAATATCACGGCTTGCTGTGAGTTCAGATTCTATTGTAACCGCTGTAGCTTTAGTACCTAATACATCAACTGCCGCTTTAGCCACCAATGAGCTGTCAATTCCACCTGAAAACGCAATAAAAGCTTTATCGAATCTGCTGATGATATCAAGTATGGATTTGTATTGAGTTTGAATTGTATGTGAATTCGTCATAGGCACATATTTTGTTAAGATACGGTTAAGACAGATTAAATTTATTGATAGCGTGATCAATAAAGCCCTTGGTATGTAATGGTTGCCAATAATGTAATAAGTGATTAATTATTAGCAACACGTGTTTGTTAAATGGTTCACGCAAATAGAAAGGTAAATAAAATATGATCATTAATATCACCCCGATGCACTTTCGGGCCTTATCAAGAACTGTTGGAATTTTCGCAGTTCTCATAGTTTTTATGATTACTTCAGTGGTGAGCAATGGGTATTGCTCTACATTTTCATCTAATGAAAAAGAAAAAAAAGAAGTCAAACTCCCCGATCCTGTCTCTAACGGTATTGACTATCTCCTGTCTACTTTATCATCAAAAACAAAAGATTTTGATGTCAATCAGGTAAAGGACTTGATCCGTTACGTTGATGAATTTCCGCCTACCAATAAAATAATCGAACTGCCCAAATATGATTCAGCCAATGGTGCAGGAATGCGCATAGAAGTGAAGGCTCCTTTAAAGAGGATTCTTGAATATACGTATAATCCTGAAATTCCGAACTATGCAATTTACCCTTCAGTTATCCGTCTAAGCGGATGGTATCCTGAGAGTGAATTTTTTGCAGATAAGGTTCAGCCATGGAAACATCTTAATGACTGCGATAGCCCGAAACTCTGGCGTGGGAAAGAGTTTGAGGTTAACACTCCTGACTCATTCGGCGGTGCTTATTATAGGTACGACCTGAATCGTCTATTAGTTATTATGAAGTATGAAGGAAGGGATGTTTTCTTTTCGATTTCCAGACAGGCGGACAAGTCCAGCGTCGGTATGAAGGGACTTGTCATGGATGATAACCAATGGAATTATTTTTATACTGGAATTCCGGGTTTGACTGCTGGAGGAATGGGTTGGATGGATACATTTATGTACGATTCCATTTCTGTTTCCGTCTACATACAAGATAAAAATAACCCTGAGTATACTGTTAACTGTCTCTTCAAATGGCTCCGTGCCGGGTGGGCCGGACTTAATGTTGTCCGTCCTAAACATATCTTTGAAGGCAGCCAGCGGTTTGCCAAGGCCTTTGTAGCTTTGATGGAATCAAAAGATCTTCCTGAATCGAAGGTACTTGCTGAAAAAGTTAAGGGTATAGAATCCATGACTGATCAAAAAATAGATAAGTACATTTCAGAATACTCAAAAAATATAGAAGCTCTTGCCTGTAAGAACCCGGTGATAGTCGATAAATTCCCGGAAGTTTACGCAGACGGTAAGTATGCGAATGGTTTTACAAGGGAAGAGCGTATAGGTATCCTTGTTAAGGAGTATATTAAGCGTGCTATGGGCAAACAATGTCTGATTTATGACAAGGTTGTCCAAAATTAACCAAGACTCTTTTTAAAGAGGTAGTTTTATGATTTGCTCAGAAAGTGAAGCTAAGTTCAAATATTGTCCGTACCTTATGACAAGTGATGATAAAATGAAGTTTTGTCAGGGAACGATGTGTATGATGTGGCGTTTTTGTGATAGTGATAAAGGATATTGCGGCCTTGCGGGTAAACCGGAAACAAGTAAATAGTCTGACTGTTTAGGATAATATTCTATAATGCCCAAGCCTTATGCTTTTAAGCTTGAAAAAATTCTCGATTTTAGAAAGCAAGTTGAAGAGCAGGCTCGTTTAGCTTTGGCCGAAGCGAACAGGCTGCATGCTGATCAAAAAAAAATCGTCGACGGAATTGAACTGAAAAAAAACAATCATCAGAAAAAAGAATATGAAAAGCTGTCCGTAGATGATTTGTGGCTGTGGCGGCAGTACGATGAGGCTTTAACCAAAGACCTTCATGCAGCTCAAAACCGTCTCACGCAATTGGCCCTCAATTTGCAAAGATGCCGTACAGACGCTGTTCAAAAGTCAAAAGACCGTAAGTTGCTGGAAAAACTAAAAGAGAATCAGGCGAAAAAATACTATGAAGAAGAAAATCTTAAAGAACAGAAAGAGTATGACGAAATGGCAACGCTTCGGTTCAAGCCTAAAACTTTCTAAAATTCTTATCTGTTTGATTTTTCTTGCATTTTTTAAACTTTCTCTCATAGGTGCTTTAGGTTTAAATTTATTTGCTCCGGCGCATAATGCGGTAAAAGCTGTGGTTGAAAGCAATGTTGTCCGAAATGTGGTTTCCGCTCCCGATGCAGTTGCTGCTGAATCGGCTAAAAACCCTGCCGGGGGATCAGCCGTAAATGGAACAGACAAACGCCCTGAAAAAATGGCGGAAGCAGACTGGAAGGCCCTCAAGGCGAAAGAAGATGAATTGGCTCGCAAGGAAAGATCGCTCCGCACACTTGAGAAAAATTTAGATAAAAAGCTTGCTGACCTTAATGATCTTGAAGCCCGCTTGAAAAAAATGATCGCTGATGCCGATGTTCTAAAAGATGAGAAAATCAAACATCTGGTAGGCGTGTATACTGCGATGAAGCCTAAAAGCGCAGCACTTGTTATCGAATCTCTGGATAAGGATTTAGCTGTCAAAATTTTGTCCGGCATGCGTGGACGTAATGCTGGTGAAATCCTGGGATTTGTTGATCCGAAGAAAGCTGCAAATCTTTCTGAAGCGTTGACCAGATTACAGGTCCCTCTTGAGCAGTAGCACTCTGAAGTTTAAGAAATAGTTTTCAAAAATTGCTCCAGTCGGTTTATCGGCTGGAGCATTAATATTTGTATGGTCCAGTATTAAGCCCTGTAAAATAAAACCGGAGTTCGCAAGTTTGCAGCTTAGCTTTTGCGAAAATATTTAAATTGAAAAGAGTCAAAATAACAATTGCTTATGATGGAACTAAGTTCTGCGGCTGGCAGATTCAGCCAGGAGTACGGACAGTTCAAAACGAGCTTGAGAAAGCCATCTCGCGCATAACAGGGGAGTCGTTGCGGGTGTACGGTTCAGGTCGTACCGACAGCGGTGTGCATGCGCTTGGACAGGTGGTTCATTTTACCGTTCCTGACAGCAAATCTAAAGTTCCGTGGCAGCGGGCTTTGAATTCCATTATGCCGGATGATGTGACCGTGCTGGACGTACAGTATGTGGATGAGTCTTTTCACGCTCAGTTCAGTTCAGTTCGCAAAACATATATTTATACTCTCTGGCTGGAGAACAGCTTTTTGCTACCATGTCGCCGTAATTATGTGTGGGCGTGCGGACCGCTTGATCTTGATGCGCTTGATAAAGGTACGAAGCATTTTCTGGGTGAACACGATTTTGCGTCTTTTCAAAATGTCGGAACTCCGGTCAAGAATACGATCAGAACTATTTTCAGCTTTTTACGTCTTCCCGGTGAAAACGAGTATGAAATAAGGCTTGAAGTCTGCGGGTCTGGTTTCTTGAAGCAGATGGTGCGTAATATGGTCGGCTGCCTTGTTGAGGTCGGTAGGGGTAAAGCAAATCCCGATTCAGTCCGATCAGTGTTAGAGGCGAAAGATCGAACTTTAGCACCGGCCACAGCTCCCGCGCAGGGGCTGTGTCTTGCTCACGTGTATTACGGGGAGCCTGAGCGTGGCGGATTTGAATCTGTACGAAATAAATCTCATATTAACGGGAACGAATGAAACCGTTGAATCCCCGCAAAGAACTGTAATAAATTCTTTTTGGGGCGACAGGTTTTCTCGCGCTGCTCTGAAAAATAAGTATGAATTGACCGGTACATCCACAGTCATGGATGTGCAAAGCCGCATACTGAGCCTAAGTGATGCTCTTGGTAAGTTCCGCTGGTCTAAAGACGGTTTCGGGTTAAGCGAAGCCCGTCTGGTTATTAACGATCCTTTCCTTGATAATAAAGTTTCAGCTTCTGAAACTCCCAAAAACACCGTAGCGCGTTATTATCGCGCATATTCGCGTGGCTTTACAGGAAGTTCTCCTACTATCCTTGATCCGGGCGAATATAAGTTTAACATGTCTTACGGTTCTGCGACTAAAGAGCTGAGCGTGACTGTTGAGAGCGGTATGGATAATGATGCTGTTCTTGATAAAGTGCGTGATGCTGTAAATGGAAGTACGCTTCCAGTTCAGGCTAGAAAGTTTATCCAAAATGTTCCCGGTTCAAATCTTGACGACCTTCTCGGCATCGGTTCCTCTTTAGCGTTCTCAGTAAATACAGCTTACAGCAATAATAACTCCGATATAGTAGGCGGTTATGACGGCGAGACAAATAGTGAAGTTAATAGCCAATTGAAATTCAGTGATACAAGCGGACACCTGATTTCTCATCTTAAACTTGAAGACACGTTTTTGCCTGTTGGATCGGCGCAAGAGAGAAGCTACAGCTTGTCAGGTACAAGGCCAGGTTCTGTCTCAGAATATTTAACCAAAGGGTTTGACGTTAATGCAGTCTCAACTCTTTCCAGCGGATCTCATTCCATCGGCTATTCGATTGGAGAAGAAACCGGAACAATCGATTTTAATGTTGATGAAGGTGCTACGTGGCAGACTGTTCTGAATTCAATTAAAAACGCAGCCGCAGGTACTTCTGAAAAATTTACTTCAGATGTTGTCGATGCAAAACTTCCATCTCCGGTTTACACAGGCAATGAGTATTATCTGATTGATGGAAAAGCTGTAACAATTACTGCTGTTTCCCCAAAGCTTGGCGAAAGACTTGTTCTTGAGCCTGAAGCAGGACTTGAAGTTTTGGGACTAAGTGTTACCGCGCAACCCGGTACAGATGCTGAAATGGTGATTAACGGAGTGACAGAAAGTCGCGCCCCCGGTGAATTTGCTCTGGATCATGGCCGAGTAATTGTAGACCTTGATGAGCCGTTCGGCGACACTTTGCCCTTGCGTGTGGTTAATGCTGTTTCTCAGATAGAAGAAAATATCGGCTTGTTTACTGATGCCTATAATGATCTGCGTAAAACTCTATTGCCGTCTGAGGATCTTTTCAGAGATGGTTTTGCAGATATGTGGCGTGAGCCGATTGATAATAACAGAATAAATTATGAATGGATGGGGCTTAGGGAAGCTGAGAAGGATAATTTACTCTGGTTCGATTCAGATGTGTTTTACTCTGCAATAGGTTCAGAACCGGAAAGAGTCAGAGACCTCTTGGAAGGTGGTGAAAATGGATTGGTTCCTCTTTGGAAAGAGGTTAATGCAACTGTATTAAAGAACAAGGTCAGTTCATATTTGATACCGAAAACCTCTCTGCCCGGGCCGTGGCTTCCTGAGCCTTCCCCCCGTACTGAACTGGAATTAGAGATTAAAAGAGAGCTTGTTGATACATTTGATACGGCGTTGAAATTTAACTTTGATGACAACCTCGAAAGTACAGGAAGATTGATTTCCCGAAAAGGCTGACTATAGATTTACAGCAACAATAGTTCTGGAAGCAGAATCAAAATGAAATTTAATCCTGTTTAACGGCTGGGTGACTGTAAGGGTTTTGTCGCCTATTTTTATTTGCACGCCGGGGTGAACAGTTCTTTTGACTCTTATCGATAACCTTTCAAGGGATTGATAATAATCAGCAAGGTCATTGGAAAGCTTGTTGCGGACAGCCTTCAGCTTGCGCTTGATCTGAGCGCGAAGGATAAGAATTTTTTCCATCTGCTGCATTTTATCTGCCGGAGTTCTAGCTAAAATTTCTTCATCTGAATCCTGCCCTAATGCCGTGTTGATTTTCATTAACCTTTCTCGAAGATTTTCTCTTTCTTTGACCAGCTCTTTGTTTATAGGTGGCCTCGAAATTATACTTAAAACGGTGCTGACTCCAATTTCAGAGCCAAGTTCGTTGGCTTCAATTCCTGTAGCAGAGGCGATGGAGCCTCCTTGAATAACTCCTTTGCCGCTGGTCGCGGTTATGGGGCCTTTGCAGCGTACAAGGCAGTTGCTGAGTTCATGTGCTATTGTCAGTGAGTCCCCGCAATCAATGCGTGAATTGGCTGCAAATTGTGCTGTGATGTTATTTCCGGCTTTCAGGTGCCCCTTTCCAGCCATAATGATGCCGCCTCCGACATCAATATCTCCGCCAGCGCGGACTTCCGCCCCTTCAATTGATTCCTTAACGAGAATATGACCGGGAACATCGACTACAAATCCTTCACGAATAGATCCGGTAATATGAGTTGAACCTTTTTCAAGTCTGATATTGCCGGTGGAGTAGTCTACGTCGCCTTTTGTCTCAAGAATATCTACTACCGATAATTCTCCTTTTTCAAGGGTAACCATACCGGTGGCTAAAGCTTTATAAGTTATTCCGTCCGGCATGGGCGCAACGTGCAGTCCTGGTTTAACTGCAAATGATTGACCGCCGGGAGGCGGAGTCTGCCGTCCGTATACGTCTTCTCCGGCCAGGCCCTCTTCAGGGGGGTGGATTTTCCCGATGATATCACCGGGGCTGACCATTGGATGTGTGCCTCTTTCTTTAAAATCAATTCTATCATTCTCAAGTGAGGTCCCGATCGATTTGGTTTCCTCTTTTGCATATTCAAACCAGCCGTTTTTACCTGCAATCGGTTCAGTGCCTTTTGCAATAACCGTTTCTTGGGCAATTCCTGTTTCTCTGGCTGTTTTGAGAGCTGTTTCTCCTGCTACCAGCAGTATGGAGCGCGAAATTCCAAGGGACTTTAAGGCCGGCTCGATTTTTTGCAGGGTAATGGTTGCACCGAAGCAGTCTTGTGGGAAAAGTGTTGCCCTGACTTGCATCGCATCCTTTGAAACATGAATGAGAGAGTCAACGTAAATCTGGTTGTCTCTTATCTGTACCAAACCGTACGTTTCAGAAATGAGAGCATTGATTTCTTTATCGTGAAAGCAGCCTCCGCCAACTGCAACGGTAAGATCTTCGGGAATATTGGTTTTTGTTGCGGGGATTACTTCTCCGAGCAGGTTGGCTCCGTTTGAAGCTTTTACCGGAGCAAGCAGCGTTCCGAATATCATTTCCGGTAAAACCGGAAACTGGAAGTCGGCATCGCCCAGAATAGCGCCGTTTTCAGGCTCTTGCGGGTATGCTCCGCGAACGAGAGCAACGTTCAGAATGGACTTACCCTCACTTGCTCTCTGCAATGCAAACTTTGCTCCGTCAGGGTCGAGTTGTCCTTTGTAGCCTGCCCGTGCAAGTTCTTTTTTCATCAGCTCGATAGAAAGGGGCGCACCACTTCCTTGCTCAGGAGTATAATTTGAGATGAAGGCCGCCATCTGGTCGGAGGTAATACTGAATTCTAATTGAGCATCATGGCTTTCGTCTTCTCTTGAGGTGGAAGAAGACCGTAACTCAGAACCTCTTATAGGGGATTCTTGATCTGCCATTTTACTTAAGCTCTTTTATATTAAGATTATGTACAGTAATTGTGATATACGGATAATACTATCCCAGTGAGGTCAACATTATACTATGTTGCAATTTTGTTCAACAAATGTGGGCAGATATTATTATAAATATTTTACTGCCTTTTTTTGTTAATAATCCAGGTGAGCTCTTCAAGTGTTGAGAGCAGTTTTGCGTACATCCCTCCTGCTCCTGGCGGAGGTCCGAAAAGTGCATTTCGCTGTTCTTTAAGTCCTCTGGGGAATACGGAATGGGGTTCTACGCGGCGCATAGTCATAGCTAATCTTTCCGCGAGCAGGTAACCTGTAACCCCTTTTTCGAATATTTCCATGTACCTTAAAAAATCTGTTTTGCAGGAAACCCACATTTGCAGAGCTTCATCATTAGGCTCAAGTGATGTCACTTCGCAGACAAGCGCGTAAAGGCTGTTGATAGATGCCCCGGGGATTCCCCTGCGCCAGCCCAGAAGCCAAGGATTACGCCAGAAAAGTAGAAAATGACCTTGTCCGGTAGCAATGATTGTTTCAAGTGATTTGCGCGCCGAGTGCAATACGGGGTCATCCCAAAGCACAGGGGTGTCGGACAGTTCCCATGCAGGGACTGAAGGTCTTTGGGTGTGCGGTTCATTTTGCACCTGATCAAGTATATGAGACAGCCACATATTAGCCTGCGGAGAAGCGGGAGTCTCAAGATGCGGATAACTGAGAATGAATTTACCTTTACCAAATTCTCCTGAGATAATTGCGGGACGGTCCTGCAAAAAATTAGGCATTAAACTGATACCGTAAAGGTTTTCCCAGTCGCTGAGTGTTCCTTCCGGCAGTGAACCTACGCAAAGGTCGGCTACCCAGAAATCCGGTCCTGGTTCACCATACTTGCCGAGAGCTGTCGTTGCTCCTGCCCCGTGGGGTGAAAACTGGCCGGGCCACCATACGGGAACAAGTGCTTCTTTGCCGAGAGAATCGGGGACAAGAGGATGATCTTGATTCAAATTTAAATTTATATGACCGCTTAAAAAATGATGAAGGCGATTTTCAAATCCTTTGCGTTCCCAGTCCGTTAAGGACAGTCCGCCTGTGCCGGAAAGTGCAAGTCCGGCCCCGCCGCAAAAGCCTAAGTAAGTTCCGCCTTCACTTACATATTGCTGAACAGCGAGTATCCCGATGCTGCCGAGACTGCTGGCTTTCCCTTTTGCCCAGCCGCCCGGAACAATGAGAGCCATGGGGGGCTTGCTTGAAAGCAATCCCTGAGCTATTTGATGCCCACGTACTAACTTGTGGTCTATGTTCCAAGCTTTTAGTGCCCGGTGGATTAAAAGTCCCCAGATGTGGGAGTCGTCCCATAATATATAGATACTTGACATGTTCGAGTCTCTCTATAAGTGTGTAGCGCAAGTTGACAAAGTAACTGATTGGCGGTGAGCCTGACCGTTGAAAACACGTAAATGTCGGGCTGTCAATGTATCTCATTTTAAATATTTTATTGTTAAACATAACTTAGCATCCGAAACCGAAAATCGGAAGACTGAGAATTAAGATTATATAGGAGTCATATTATGGCTGAATCCAATCTGCCTAAAGGTTACGAGCCTGAAGACGTTGAAAAAAAATGGCTTGATCACTGGAAAGAAAATAAAACTTTCACTCCTGATCCGGAAGCAGACGGTGATCCGTTCTCTATAGTTATTCCTCCGCCTAACGTAACAGGCGTTTTACATATGGGCCATGCCTTAAACCTTACTTTGCAGGATATCCTCTGTCGTTACAACAGACAGCTTGGTAAAAATGTCCTGTGGGTTCCCGGTACTGACCATGCCGGTATTGCTACACAGAACGTTGTTGAACGTCAGCTTAAGACTGAAGGTCTGACCCGTGACGATCTCGGACGTGAAAAATTTGTTGAACGTGTCTGGGACTGGAAAGAAGAAAAGGGCGGACATATTCTGGAACAGATTCACCGCATGGGGGCTTCTGTTGACTGGAGCCGTGAATGTTTCACCTTTGATGACCAGCGCGCCAAAGCAGTCCGCAAAGTTTTTGTTAAACTTTTTGAAGAAGGTTTGATCTATAAAGGTAACTACATTATTAACTGGTGTAATCGCTGCCACACAGCGCTCGCTGATGATGAAGTTGAACATTCTCCGAAACCCGGTCATTTTTACAATGTCCGCTATAAGCTTTCTGACGGTTCAGGTGAACTTGTTGTTGCTACAACCCGTCCTGAAACTATGCTCGGTGATACCGCTATCTGTGTTAATCCTGAGGATGATCGTTTCAACCATCTGATTGGTAAAACTGTAATACTTCCGCTTGTAGGGCGTGAACTTCCGATTATCGGTGATACCTATGTTGATATGGAATTCGGAACAGGCGCGCTGAAAGTCACCCCTGCGCATGATATGAATGACTGGGAACTGGGCCGTAAACATAATCTTGAAGTAATCGCTATTTTCGATGAAGCGGGAAATGTAAACGAGAACGCTCCTGAAAAATATCGCGGTCTATATAAAGACGAGGCCCGCACAGTAATCGTTGCGGACCTTGAAGCTGAAGGGTCGCTCATTTCTATTGAAGATCATGAACATTCTGTAGGTGAGTGCTATCGCTGTAAGTCTGTAATTGAACCTCATGTTTCAGAGCAGTGGTTTGTTTCCATGAAACCTCTGGCGGAAAAAGCTCGCGCCGCAGTTCCGTCTGAAACTCAGATTTTCCCTTCTAACTGGGAAAAAGTATACTACGAATGGCTCGATAATATTCGTGACTGGTGTATCTCCCGTCAAATCTGGTGGGGACACCGTATCCCTGCTTGGACCTGCGAAGAATGCGGTGAACTCATAGTTTCTGAAACTGATCCGACTAAATGTACCAAATGCGGAAGTTCCAAGCTGACACAGGAAGAAGATGTTCTTGATACATGGTTCTCCTCAGCCCTCTGGCCTTTTTCCACTATGGGATGGCCTGACGAAACTCCTGAGCTGGCAAAATATTACCCGACATCCGTGCTGATCACAGGATTTGATATTCTCTTCTTCTGGGTTGCACGTATGATGATGATGGGAATTCATTTTCAGGGTCAGATTCCTTTCAAACACGTGTACATTCATGCTCTTGTCCGTGATGAAAACGGCAAGAAAATGAGTAAATCTACCGGCAACGTAATTGATCCGCTTGAAATGAGCGATAAATACGGAACTGACGCTTTGCGTTTCACTCTGACAGCTTTTGCCGCCATGGGCCGTGATATCAAGCTTTCAGAATCAAGAATCGAAGGATATCGTCACTTCGTAAATAAAATTTGGAACTCAGCCCGTTTTGCGCTGATGAACTTTGACGGCAAAAAGCCTGAAGCTTCAATTGATGATGCAACCGGACTTGCTAATAAGTGGATTCTGCACCGTTTGGAAGAAGTTAAAGTTTCCATGCGTGAAGGAATTGAAGGATACCGCTTCAATGAAGTGGCTCAGACCATGTATAAATTTATCTGGAATGAGTTCTGCGACTGGTATCTTGAAATGATCAAACCTGATCTCTATAGTGAAGATGAGTCACGCAAAGCTCCTACTCTGAAAGTCCTGTGGACAGTCCTTTCTGAGACAATGGTTCTGCTGCACCCAGTCATGCCGTTTGTAACTCAGGAAATCTGGTCTGTACTCCCCGGCATCGAAAACGGAGACATTGCAACCGTTCTTTATCCTGAAACAAGAGCCAACTGTATCAGCGAAAATGCTGTGTCGCAGATGGAACTCTTTCAGGGCATAGTCTCAGGTGTCCGTAATATCCGTACTGAGCTTCTTATCGCGCCTTCCAAAAAGCTGGAAATGATCATGCGCACAAGCTCTGATGAAGCACTCAGCCTCATCAATGACAACTCCGAACTGGTAAAATTCCTTGCCCGTCTGGAAACTGTTGAAGCCGGACCGGATGTCCGCGGCCCTAAAGCTTCCGGTACAGCCGTTGTTCAGGGTAATGAAATCTTTATTCCTCTTGCCGGAGCGGTAGATTTTGAATCCGAACTTGCAAGACTGGATAAAGAGTTTGCCAAGCTGGACAAAGATTTGATTGTAATAGAAAAGAAGCTTTCTAATGATGCTTTTGTAAACAACGCTCCTGCTGCGGTTGTAGCTCAGGAACGCGAAAGACTTGCTGAAATTGATGACAAGAGAGCAAAGCTTACTGAGCTTAAAAACAGACTCATAAGCGTAATGAAATAGTCACGACAGTTAAAAACAGGATGTATATATGGGCATAGTATATCTCATCGGTGCTGGTCCCGGGGACCCCGGTCTGCTGACAGTTAAAGCCAAGGAAATTCTGGAATGTGCAGATGTCCTCATTTATGACTATCTGGCTAACAGTGAGTTCATTTCCTACTGTAAAGAAGGTGCGGAAATTCTTTATGTCGGCAAAAAGGGCGGAGATCATACCCTTCCGCAGGATAAAATTAATGAGCTGATCATTAAGAAAGCGAAAGAAGGCAAAATTATTGCCCGCCTCAAAGGTGGCGATCCTTACGTTTTCGGACGCGGCGGAGAAGAAGCGGAAGAACTGGTTGAAGCCGGAATCAAGTTTGAAGTCATCCCCGGTATCACTGCCGGTGTTGCGGCTCCTGCTTATGCCGGAATTCCCGTTACCCATAGAGATTTTACTACCTCCGTTTGTTTTATCACCGGACACGAAGATCCTACCAAGGAAACATCCGGTCACAACTGGGAAGTTTATGCTAAGTCCAACAGCACATTAGTTTTCTACATGGGCGTTAAAAACCTGCCCATGATTGCTGAAAAACTGATTAGCAACGGACGCGACCCTGAAACTCCTGTTGCCCTTGTTCGCTGGGGAACACGCTGCAATCAGCAGAGTTTTGTGTCCACTCTTGAAAATGTTGCAGAAGAGGCCGCTAACCGTAAGTTTCAGGCTCCTTCTATCATTGTTGTCGGCGGAGTTTGCTCTCTGCACGACAAACTGAACTGGTTCGAAAAGAAACCTCTGCTCGGAAAAGGAATTGTTGTCACCCGTGCCCGTGAACAGTCGAGCGGACTTGTTTCCACACTCGGCAAACTCGGTGCATGTGTTTATGAATTCCCTACCATCACCATTGAGCCGATGGCTGATTATGCCCCTGTTCAGAAAGCTATCAGTTCGCTTTCCGATTGGGACTGGCTTATCTTTACATCCGTTAACGGTGTAAAGCACTTCTTCCAGCAGCTCGAAGAAAGCAATCTTGATGCCCGCGCTTTTGCTGGGTTGCAGATTGCCGCAATCGGACCTGCAACAGCTGAAGCGCTTGTTGCAAAAGGAATTAAACCTGACTTTGTTCCTGAAAAGTACGTTGCTGAAGGTGTTGTTGAAGGGCTGCTTGAAAGAGGTGTTAAAGGCAAAAAGGTTTTGATCCCGAGAGCTTTGGTTGCCCGCGAAATACTGCCTCAGGAACTTGAAAAAGCCGGAGCGCATGTTCAGATTCTGCCTGTTTACCAGACAGGTCTTTCTGAAAATGATCCCGCTCCGATTCTGGACGCTCTTAAAAGCGGTAAAATTAATTACCTCACTTTTACCAGCTCCAGCACGGTTGAAAACTTTTTCAACCTTATTGAGCCTGAACAGTTCCACAAGTTTAAAAAATCAATAAAGATTGCCTGTATCGGCCCGATTACAACCAGAACCCTCGAAGGGTTCGGTTTTGAGCCGGATATACAGCCTGATGATTATACGATCCCCGGACTTGTTGACGAACTGGTCAAAGAATCCGCAGAGTAAATTACAAAGGAGGGGCACTTGCTCCTCCTTTTTTTGATGGAGACTCTGTTTCCGGCGGCTTAAAACCTTTTTTAAAAAAAGTTTTTAAGAATTCCAAAAAATTTTAGTAGGGATAGTTCTGTTACCTGAGTTTACAGAAATTATATTTTGGCGGTGACCTCAGTTTAGGAGTTTTCTGTGAGCAAATTACCAATTGCTGTTCTTATTTCCGGCGGCGGTTCCAATCTTCAAGCTTTAATAGATAAGATTGAAGAAGGAATTCTTGATGTTGATATCAAAATGGTTCTTTCAAACAGAGCCGGTGCTTATGGTCTTGAGCGGGCAAAAACCCATTCTATTCCTACCTGTGTTCTGAGTCATAAAGATTTTAAGAGCCGTGAAGATTTTGACGGTGAAATGGTACGTATACTCAAAGAAACCGGCGCGCAGGCTGTTGTTATGGCCGGGTTCATGCGCATCATAACTCCTGTTTTTTTAAATGCATTTTCAGGCCGGATTATTAATATTCATCCTGCGTTGTTACCTAGTTTTGCAGGAGCAGGCGGTCAGACTGAGGCCGGAGAATACGGCGTACAGATTTCAGGGTGCACTGTTCACTTTGTAGACGAAAAAATGGATAACGGCGCAATCATTATTCAGGCCGCAGTTCCGGCCATGCCGGGTGAAGACGTTGATGTTTTAGCAAAGCGCATTTTGCGGGTAGAGCACAGAATTTTACCGCAGGCGACGCAGTGGCTGGCAGAAGGGCGACTCCGTACCGAAGGTCGTTTTGTTAAACTCGGCTTGGCTGATGTCGCTAAGGCAGAACAGGATACTGATTTTCCTTGTCTTATCAATCCCCCATTAGAATACGGGTTTTAGTGCTGCTTTGGAGTCATAATGATGGACGCCCTTGAGCCGTGGGGCCGCCAGACTCTTCGTCGTCATACTGAAAAGAATATTCCGGGGAGTCCGGAAAGAGCTCTTTCTCGTTCCGTTATAGAAGATACTCAAAATAATTTATGGCTTATTGAGCGTATCGCCAATAAACAGCTTGTTCCGCGCGCTGCTATAGCTTGCAATCTTAAAACTTTGCATGATTCCGGTCTGGAGCACATTCTTCTTTATCAACAGATTGAGGAAGGGACTTATGTAGCGGATATTATGGGATTGCCGTGGCAGCTTTCTCCTTACTACAAATCTGATCCTTTGCCTCGTCCTGAGTTTGTTTATGATGAAGAGAGGGGCGAAGCTCTTGCTGACTTTCTTTGCTCACTTCGCAAACATGCCAAGGGAAAACAGCTTGAACAAGGAGAAGGCCATCTTGATTTACTGGGGTATGCGAAGACCTTGGTGAAAACAATTTCTGACCATGAACCTAAAGTTTTTGAGCGAATAGAGCCTGTTTGCAAAAGACTTTTTCCGGTGATGGAGACGTTTTCAGCACTCCCTACAGCTTTTTGCCACGGGGATTTTCATCCTTTGAATGTTCTTTGGCGTGGTAAAAATGTCGGAGCAGTTATCGATTGGGAATTTTCAGGTATGCGCCCGGAAATATACGACGTGGCAAATATGATCGGGTGTGTTGCTTTCGAAAATCCCGATGGTTTAAACTCAGGATTGATTCCGAAGTTTTTGAAAGTTCTAAGGGATAAAACTGATATCGGGGATGACAGTTATGCAATACTGCCGTTCTTTATCCCTGCCCTGCGCTTTGCCTGGCTGTCCGAATGGCTGCGCAAAAAGGACTGGGAAATGCTCTCTATGGAATTAAACTTCATGAAAATATTATTGGATCGTATTTGAAATTCAGTCCATGTCTGATGCAGGTAGTCTTATCAAAAAAGTTGTTCCTTTTCCCTCGACTGATTTGCAGGTGATGGTTCCATTAAGGTTGCGGATGATAGTATGAGTTCTGGTTAAACCTTCCCCTACACTTTCTCCAAGGTCTTTTGTCGTGAAGAAAAGGTCATAGATGTGGTGCATGTTTTCGTTGGGGATGCCGATACCTGTATCATTGATATAAAATTCTACCTGCTCTTCCACATTTCTGGTCCCTATAGTAATTAAACCTTGTTTTGCGCTCCCTGCATATTTTTTCCTGATTGAATCAGCGGCATTTATAATAAGATTCAAGATAGCTTGGCTTATTTCTCCGGGGCGTGCTGTTATTTTTGCCAGATTATGAGAGAAAGCCGTCTTAACTTCAGCAACCGGCTTCCACTCATTTGTGGACACCGTCAGAACATTTAAAGCTACTTCATTAAGGTCGAGAAGGATTGCAGATTCATAATCAAGGTGCGTAAAACTGTTTAAAGCCTTAACAATTGTTGAAACGTGTTCTATGCCTTCCTGTGATTCGTGTATTGCCAGAAAAACTTCTTCTCTCAAGTAGTCAACATTTTCTATGTCCTTCGGCGAAATAACATTAGAATCATATTTATTGTCTGAAATATTTTTAGGAAGATGTTCGGTTAGTTTATTGATAAATTCAAATAATTCGCTGAAGGACTGATTAAGAAAGTTTAAATTTTGCGATAAAAATTGCAACGGAGTATTAATTTCATGGGAAACTCCGGAAGCAAGCTGCCCTATGCCTTGTAGTTTATGGCTTTGCCACAACTGGCGTTCCATTTCTGTTTTTTGGGTTAAGTCGTCAATAAGAACTATCCCGCCTTGGGATTTTCCGCTTATATCGAGCATTTTGGACATCACGACGCTGTAGTAAAAAATGTCATCGTCTTCGCGGACTTCTTTATCAATTGTAAGGGAAGGTCTTCCTTCAGATATAAAATTTTTTATTTCATCTGCCAGCCATGGGAATGTTTCACTCAGCGGAGTTCCCTTTATCTCTTCCGGGTCTTTGCCCTTTTGCCCGTAATATACCGCCCCCGGGAGATTGGTGATTCCAAGCATAGAAAAAGATTTTGGATTCATATTGTCAATATTGCCGTGTTCATCAATTAAAATAGTCGGAACATTCAGACTTTCGAATATAGTCAGATATTTGTTTTTCTCATTGGTAATTTGTCTATTTGATTTCTGTAATTCTTTAATTGTATTGTCAGGGTCCAGACCAGACCACTCAGAGCAGAAAGCAATTTCAATCCGATCCAGTACTCTCTCAACAAATTTTTCATAGTGAAGTTTGCGTTCTTGATCTGTATCCATATTTCGGACTAGATCTACATAAGCATAGCGATAATATTTGTAGAGCCCGAGAAACATTTGAAGGCTTATACCCCGTTCACGGTGCACACGGGCTTCAATCACACCAAATACTGCTGCAGGGTCCTCTGCATAGTTCTCGTCCGCGCTAAACTGCGGTAAATCGTCGCCGTATTCATTCAGAGCAATAATTATAGCTTCTGATAATCCCTGTATAGAAATTCGCCATGCTTCAATAAGTGTTGAGGTATAATCTGTATATTTTTGAGCTTTAGCGTAAGATAGAATGCGCTCCATCAACCAAAGTTCATTGTCAGAAATAAATTTAGCAAGAGTCTGCATTGAACCCTCCATGGTATTCATTCGGGCATGGAATAGTTTTAATCTGTTCAATAATTAAATAGCCCCTTTAATATGCACATTTAAAACTATAAATACAATTAAAAGCGTATAAAATTATATAGAAATGATTAACACAAAACAGCTCTGCTTTATTAAGCCAGAGATGTTTTGCGCTATTATAGATAAGATGACGGATTTAATTAAGGTCTAAGTGCTCTTTTAACTAGCAAATTTAGATAATTAGAAGACTATCGCTTCAAACCAGAATATATTGGTAGCTTCATCCTGCCATGCCCTTGGTTCCATTCCTGCCTTCTGGCAAGTGTGCGCCAGAAATTGGTGGCGATTCCATTTCCATTCAGTTGCAACCTGCGGCAACAGCAGCCCCGAATTTCTTCCTCTTTGCATGATCAGTCCGTGTTTTCCTATTTCTATCTGCTCTATGTCAGGGCAGATGGAAATAGGACTTAGAATCGAAATTTCGTAATCAAGTTCTTCATATTCACTTAAAGTGAGCTCTGGAAATCTGGGGTCTTCAAATGCTGCCGCGCGGGCCATTGCCCATATTGTTTGATAAAGCGGTCCGGTCCCTTGAACATTACCTATGCACCCGCGAAGATCGCCACCAAGCTTAAGTGTAACAAAGGCCCCAAGGTTCTCTTTCAGGTGTCCAGTTGGCGGATCCGGTATTTCATGCTCTTTATCACCGCGCAGGTTGCTGACAATGCTCAGCTTTACAATCTTTTTGAGATATTCTTTTTCTTCGTCAGTAAGCGAAAAACTGAAATTTTCTGTCATGGTCTCTCCTTACTTAGACTTATTTCGTTTGAGCTTGCCTATGATGTAATCATACATCTCAGGGCGATGAGGCAGGGCGCAGTCCGAGCACCATTTAATGCCGTCTTTAACTTCATATGTGCCGCCGCATTTTTCCAGATGATAGAGTGGGCAGAAGCAGAACAGGCAGTTGAATTCCAAGTTGTTTTCCACTTCATGGCAGGGAAAATACCGGCATTGATAATTTCTAAAAAAACGGAAACTGTTTTCCATGCTACGACTCACAATTCAGTTTGTTAACTTTGATAATGACGAGAGTTATATCGTCTTCCTGCTCCATTTCGCCTTGAAACTCTTGTACTGCATTGATTATTTTGTTTTGTATTTCAGATGCAGGCAATGCTGCATTTTCCAGAATAAGTGCATCAAGTTTTTTCCGCCCGAACATTTCATTGTCACTGTTTCGAGCCTCCCATATTCCGTCTGTGCCGATGAACACGATTTCACCTTCTGCCAGTGGTGTTATGGATTCTGCGTAGTCACTTGCGTCAAATATGCCTAAGGCAAGCATTGCATCGCCTACGAGTTCTCTCGTTTCACCTGTTGCCGGAGTGTAAACAGTGGCCGGATCGTGTCCTGCTCTGACATAGGTGGCGGTGGAATTGTCGGAAGAAATCTCCATACAAAAAAGAGTCATAAAGCGTCCGGTATTGCCTATGTCATTGCATAGCAACCGATTAACTTCGGCAATTCTTGCTGCAAGAGGCAACTTGTGTCCTGATGCATGTTTGAGGTGTGCGCGACCTGTCGCCATAAGCAGTGCGGCTGAAACTCCGTGTCCGGTTACGTCTCCAAGTAATATTCCTGTCCCGCCGTCGCTTGGGACTTTATAGTAATCGAAATAATCCCCGCCGGTTTCGTCACAGGAGATGCTTATGCCGGAAATATCAAGTCCGGCTACTTTCGGCGAAATTTCAGGAAGGAGATTGTTATGAACCTCTTGAGCAAGTTCCATGGATTTAGTTATCCGTAAATGGTCCTGCAGTTTAGGAATCATAGAATTGAACGCTTCCGCAAGGGTCTGCCGCTCGTCATTGGTGCCGACTTCAACGTGTGTGGAAAGGTCTCCCCCTGCGATTCTCTTTGCCGCATCGGTCATCAGAATGAGAGGGGCAATGATTGCCTTGCTGCCGAGATAGGCGACAAGCGCGACCGTAAGCAGAATAATGAAAGCCGCAGTTCCGACAGCAATGTAAAGATTCTGACTGAGGTCAAGGGTTCTTTCTGCCGCTGCGTCTGGTATTTCTGTTATTACTTTTTCCGGAACTATCAGCACATAACTGCCTTGATCTCTAAACGGTGCATATGCCCAGACTGAATCAATTCCGTTATGGGGCATTCTCACTACACCGGATTTCTTAGCTATAATATCCTGAGTTGTTATGGCCAGTTTTTCTGCGTTTGAAGATTGCAAAAATTTGAGATCGCTTGGAAGTTGGGCGCGCCATGAAATAGATTTTTCTTCATGGCCTGATTCTGCCCAGATTCGAAGCTCGTTTTTGCCGTTTGATACAACCGGCCCCACCACGAAAGCCTGAATTGCGGAGGACCATTGCGATGACAACTCATCTTTTCGCAGCAACTGAACCAACTGAATATCGATTGCCGCAACTCCCAGAATCTTTCCGCCCCTGCCTCTGATGGGCATGGAGAGAGTGTAGACCTGCTGACCTGTGCTTACGTCGATAAACCTTTCCCATACAATCCGGCTTGTTGAGATGGCATTTGTAAACCATTTCCTTTTTCTAGGATCGTAATCTCGGGGATAATTGCCGTGTCCCGGGTACTCCATATGCAGCCCGGAAGTAAGAGTTACATGAATTCTATGCAACCCTGTTCCGGCTTCTGAAAAAAAGGATTTGAATTCAGGTTTTAAGAGATTCAGCCGTGCAATATTCTGATCTTTTTTCATGTATTGTTTGTCTTTCGGGTAAAAGAAAACGGGTTCTTCAAGGCTTATGGAAGAAGATTTTCGTTCACCTGAATCATCAATGCTGAAATATTGATCTGAGGGGGCAAGGTCAGGCGGCTGTTTACCCGCTGTTTTAAAATCATCAGCAAAATAAACTTTCGGCAGTCCGTTTACCGGATCATTAAGCACATCTTCAGCATCAGATACAATTGCTTTAAGTGCGAATTCAAGTGAAACAGCCTGCTGTTGCACCAGTTTGGCAGAGTCCTTTGCAGATTGGCGCATTTCACCTTGTAAAATGTTGATCATCCCGGATCGCAGAGTTTCAGATTGAGTCTGTCCGAGACTGAGAATACCCTGTCTGCTGATAGAGGCAACAACCAGAAGTGGAATCAGGCTGAAAACCAACAAGAGAAAGAATAATTTTGTACGTATACTCATAATTTTTAAATTTTAAGAAAAGTCAATTTTAGAAGAAGGAGATTCACAGTTTGATGTTTCCGGTAGATCTGAAAAAGGGAAAGGTTTCCGGTTATCATTAAGCGTAGCATAGCGTAGTAGTTCATAAGTATAGGCGCTGAGTCTGTTGCCGAATCTGCGAAGCGGGGCGGAAGATTTGGCGAAAATCAGCAGGTAGGCATATTGAAAAAAAACAACTGCTTGAAGTAATAGTCTAACCAGCTCAAAGGCGATCATGCATATGATTGTTCTTAAAAGTCTTTTGAGTATGTCGATCCGGCTGTTTTTACATTCGGTAAAGTTTTCCATCTTTTTATGCATCCTTTTATAAAACAGTTCACAAACATTTATTAAAAGTGTTAGATTAGAAGTAACTCCGATATTATATACAATCTTCTTTCCATTGGATTGTACCTTCTTTGTTTTCAGACAGCAATGGAGGATTGAAAATTGCATCAGAACCCGTAACAGGGAAATAACCGTCGGTTATCCGGCTTATCCGCTAGCTTGGCAGAAATTATGAACTTCGACCTCCGGGAGGTGTTTGATGAACACCATGCTGATAGAAGAATTGGTAAGAAGAAAGGCTCAGTCGTTCAGGTCTGACGGGGCTTCAATTTCAGAAGCTCTTGACCGTGCAGGGGAAGAAATCTTATTGCGCTTCGGAGCAGGGCGCGGACATGGCTCCCTTTTTTGTCTGCGTATGTGTTTGCAAGCGGCAAAAGAACGAATTTCTCCGGAATATCAGAGTGAATCCGGTAATGCGGAGGGGGACAAAAGGCTTCCGCTAACAAATTTTGTGCAGGCAGGAGAATATTGTTCCCTTTAGTTACTCCTCAGACGGAAGCCACTTAATCCACAAGTTGCGGTTTCGCGGTCCGTCAAATTCGCAGAAGAATATTTTTTGCCATGTACCGAGCATTATTTCTCCGCCTTCCACGATAAGCATCTGTTCAGGACCGAACATGCTGGTCTTGATGTGTGCATCGCTGTTACCTTCTGCGTGCTGATAATCTCCGGCATGCGGAACAAGTTTCCTTAGATTAACTATGATATCTCTGACCACATCGGGGTCGGCTCCTTCGTTTACAGTGACAGCTCCTGTTGTGTGTGGGCAGTACAGAAGAACTGCGCCGGATGACCAGCCTTTATCGCGAACAATCTTCCTCACCATTCCGGTAATGTCGATCATTTCGTCTCTGACATTTGTTCTGATATTAAGTGTTTCCATATTTAATCCTCACCTTTTCTGAACATGTGAGTGAAACCGGAGTCGTAGAGTAATGATTCCGTTTCCTTATTTTTACCCGGAAGAATGAGAAAAATGGTCTGCCGTTTGAAGCCGTTCTCTTCTGCTGTTGCAGCAAGGTTGCTCAAAGTTGTTTCAACTGATTTTTCTTCGGGCCAGCCTATACGGTATCCGATGATTACAGGTGTTTCCGGTCCCATTCCGCCTTTGACAAGTTCTTCCTGAATTCTGGAAGGATTGCCTGCGGAAAGATAGATGGCCATAGCACTGCCATGCATAGCAAGCTTTTCCAAGCTTTCACTTTGCGGAACAGGTGTGCGGCCTTCCATGCGGGTTATGATAAGAGTCTGTGTGCCGCTTGGTACGGTGAAAGATGCGCTGGAGGCCGCCGCAGCGGCGCAGGCAGAAGTCACGCCGGGGATAACTTCATATTCAATTGAACTTTGTTTAAGCAGTCTGGCCTGTTCCTGTACAGCTCCGTAGAGGGAAGGGTCGCCTGTATGAACGCGGGCAACAATGTTACCTTTTAAGGCATACTCAATCATGATGGAGTTTGTTTCTTCAAGTGACATTGCCGCAGAATTTTCAATGCGCGCATCAGGAGAAGCTTCGGCAATTACCGCTTCCGGCACAAGTGAACCTGCATACAGCACAAGCCCTGCCTCGCGAATTATGCGTTGACCTTTGACTGTTATGAGTTCGGGGTCTCCCGGTCCTGCTCCAATGAAATATACTTTGCCCATAATTTATGACTCCGGCTTGTCAGCCCACATTATTGTGACGGGATTTTGCGCTTTAAAACGGATATCGCCGGCGAGTTTATCTGAAATACTGGCTTGAAGCTGCATAGCCTGCCATTGCCATCCTAATTGTTCAAAAATTTCTTTTGTGCGTTGAACTGAACCCATAAGAATGGCGTGAACTACAATACGCCCGCCGGGTTTGAGTCTTGCTGTTGCTTCAGTTATTGTTGAACTGTCTTTTCCTATTCCTCCGCCGATAAAAATTCGGTCAGGGTCGGGTAGCTCTGCTAAAGCTTGCGGCATTGTTCCTTGAACCGGTACAACCGTGAAGGCTCCAAATTTTCGCACATTTTCTTTTATCATTTCAAATCTATCCGTGTCCTTTTCTACCGCAAAAACTTGTGAATTTTTCGCAAGAAAAGAAGCTTCAATAGAAACTGAACCGCATCCCGCGCCGAGGTCCCATATTGTTTGTCCTCTGCTAAGCCCCAGCAGGGCGAGACCCGTAGCGCGAACAGGAAGTTTTGTAATAAGCCCTTTCTGGCGTGTAAAATCATCATCACTGCGCCCGATAACTGGATGGTTGCAGGAGCAGTGCCCAACCGTAAGCATCACAAGATTTAGGTCTGAACATGTGAAGTCTAGAAATTTATCCAGAGGTCCTGTGGTAATTTTTTCAGACGAAGTACCAAGCTGATCCAGAACCGTCATAGTGTAATTTGCAACACCTTTTTCGAGTAATTTTTTTGCGATTACAGCAGGATTATTGATATGATCGGTATACACTGCGCAGTCTGCTACGCGCTGCAATGCTCCGAATAGAGGGGAGGAGTTTGTCCTGCCGTGGAGCGATATGATTTCGAAATTTTTCCATCCCTTGCCTATTTTCGCCGCGGCAAGCTGAACAGTTGATACACAGGGAATAACGCAAACGCTGTCGCTGCCGAGATTCCTGATCATGCTTTCTGCTATTCCGAAAAGCAGCGGGTCTCCGTCAGCCAGAAGAACAATTCTTTTCCCAGACTGACGCAGTTCATCAAGTTTTTCTGCAAATGCTGCAACCGGGGTAAAGAAAGTCAGGAGTTCGCCATTAAACTCAGGGAATTTATCCAGCAACCGTTTGCCGCCTGCCAGTACATCCGCTTCGCAGATGATCTGACGTGATGATTCCATCGGTTCCAGACTGCCGGGATGTAGGCCTATTATGTGTACAGCGTGTTTCATTTAAGCCTTATACAATGGAAATTAAAGATGTGAAAGGAGCCATATTCACGGCACTGTGTCCTATATATATCACCCAAATCAAGCTCAATATTTTCCCGTCAAAGTCAAATAGACAGTACTGAGTAGATACATTATAATATACTGTAAATAAATGTTCTTTACATTTTTAGATTACCGATAAGTTCCGCTTTAAATGTGACTATTAGCTCTTAATTGGTTATTTCAGCATATTACCGTCAAAGTCAAACAAGCAATACTTAATTGACATGCTGTCATCCCCTGTGAATGAAGTAGCATTGCGTTTTGCCTTATCGATCAGTGTCGTGATGAAGAGTTGTGTTGAGCCTTGAGGGATCATTTCAAAAACTTGTCTGGCGGTATTGGCTCCGGCTATTTCTTTTGTAATTGCGGAAGGTATATCTAATTCTTCGCACCATCTGGCTAGCCGCTCAAATTCAATATGCCAGTCTTTCGCGTGGGTGTAAGGGAATCCCATGGCGTGCTTGACCAGCTTACCGATGAAAAGCGACCAGCGAACTTTGCGAAAACCGCTTGCTTGCGCTTCAAGCATTGAGAATTTAAAAAAGTCTGCGGCTTGAATCATTGCCAGTTCTTGTGTGTTTGGAAAGTGCTCCAGATAGAATCGCTCGCTTCTCCGGCCGGTAGTGAAGATTATTTCTTCAACTCCCGCGGCTTTCGCAACATTTATTCCCTGCGCAATAGACGCTTTCCATGACGCATGGCTGAAAGGTCTGACGATTCCCTGCGTCCCGAGAATTGAAATCCCGCCGATAATGCCGATTCGTGCGTTCATGGTTTTAAGGGCGATAGCTTCACCTTGCGGGACTTCTATACGTACTTTGATGGTCCCTGTAAGGCTTGGTGTCATCATGGAAGCTTCTTTCAACACTCCGGCAATGATCTGTCCCCGAGGGGCCGGATTGATAGCAGGTTCGCCAACAGGCACAGGCAACCCGGGCAGGGTAACTTTGCCGACTCCTGTGCCTCCTGAAACCTCAACGCGGATTTCATTCTCATCTGATATTAGCTCAACAACTGCATGAATTTCGTGTCCGCTTGTAGCGTCCGGGTCATCTCCGCCGTCTTTAATAACTACGCCGCGTGCGCATGTCTTTTCTAACTCGACACGTTCAACAGGAATTACGAGAGTTCCTTTTTCAGGAAGAGGAATTTCTATTGATTGCGGTTTAGATCCGCCAAGCAGAACCCGAAGCGCGCTCATTGCTGCGGCTGTAGCTGATGAACCTGTGGTGTACCCTTCGCGAAGATTTTCTCTCATTCTATGCCTTTACTTGTCAGAAGGGGATTTTAGCAGGCTGCCACGGGTGAGCATTGCACTGCCGAATTTTTCACGTACTTTATCAACAGCTTTATCAAGCTGGTCCAGTTTTTTGTCGTCACGCACATTCTGTTCAGGTTCCAGCAGTGAAAGCTGTCTGCTGCGCTCTTCAAAATTTGATATTCCTATTCCGATGAGTCTTACAGGCCCGAGACAGCCTTCTGCATCAAGAATAGCGCACCCTGTTTTATAAATAATTCCGGCATTTGATGTCCGCTGGTCTAAAGTCTTACTGCGGGTAATCTGCCGGAAATCAGGGAATTTAACTTTTAAAGTTATAGTACGTCCTTTCAGCCCATACCTGCGGACATCTGCCGCAATGCGTTCGGATTGACTCAGCAGCCATGTTTTTAGAATTTGCGGGTCGCGAACGTCTTCCCCGAAGGTGTTTTCTGCGCTGGAAGACTTCATCTGCCCGCCTACAGCCACCGGAGTGGGATCAATTCCCGAAGCTTTGGCATAAAGAACACTTCCGCGTTCACCAAATCTTTCCTGCCAGAATTCAGGAGGATAACGGAGCATATCCGCGGCATACTTGATGCCGAATGACTGGAAGCGCGGCAAGGCTTTTTTACCAACACCGGGTATTTTTTCAATGGGAAGTGTCTTTAAAAACTGCTCAACTTCATGAACTTCAATAATGGAAATTCCAGCAGGTTTTTTTAAGTCTGAGGCTATTTTCGCCAGAAATTTAACAGGCGCAATGCCTATGGACGCGGTGAGTCCTACTGTGCTTAATATTTCCTGTTTCACGCTTTCCGCCAGTGTGAGCGGTGGTCCGAAAATTTTCTCTGTTCCGGTGATATCGAGGTACGCTTCATCAATTGAAGCCTGCTCCACAACAGGTGAATAGTTTCCAAGTACAGCCATGACCTGTCGTGAAATCTCTTTATACCTACTCATTCTTCCAGAAACAAGAATCAGCTGAGGGCAGAGCTTTAAAGCCTGTTGCGAGGGCATTGCCGAGCGGACTCCGAATTTTCTGGCTTCGTATGAAGCGGTGCTCAGCACGGAACGTTTGTGAGATGAGCCTATAGCAATGGGTTTACCGCGAAGTTCCGGATTATCCATTTGCTCTACGGACGCGAAAAAAGCATCCATATCAAGGTGCATAATATATTTTTGCATGGCTTTTCTCAGAGTCTGAAAAGAGGCAGTCCTGAAGTCTACGACTAAATTTTTTCCTGCTTGGAAAAGTTGATACATGCTTCAACAAAGTTTTTAGCAAGATCAGGATTGCTTGCAAAATGCAGGTGGATATAGCTTCCCAAGGTGTTTCCTTCAGTTAAGAATCCTTCTGCTTTTATGTCGCCATTTTTCCCGTGGACAAGAAAACATTTATTTAAATCTTCGGGCATATCCGCAAGAGCTGAATAATGGAATTCGTGTCCTCTGGCGGCAGTTCCGGCCTTGCCCAGTATGCAGTCACCTGACAGTTCAATTTCTTTGTAGCCGAGGGCCTGAAATCTGTCTTTCATGGTTGAGCGGAAAGGGAAGACTCCGCACATGGGGAAAACTCGATCCCCTTTAGAAATGGACTCCATCAGGTACATGAAGCCGCCGCATTCGGCATAAACCGGTTTGCCGGATTTTGAAAATTCCGCAACGGCGCGCCGCAGACGGGTGTTTTGAGCTAGGTCGAATGCAGACAGCTCAGGGTAGCCTCCGCCGAGATATAGCCCTGAAAGATCAGGAGGTAATTCTTTGTCGTTTATGGGGGAGAACGGCACAAGTTCGGCTCCGGCATATCTGAGCATGCGGAGATTTTCCTCGTAGTAGAAAGAGAAAGCCTCATCCTGTGCAATTCCGATTCTGGTATGAGGAATCATGGGAAGTTCGTCAAAGCGCGGCGGCATCGGGATATCCGGCAGAGCTTCTAAAATAGTATCAAGGTCGAGATGTTCTTCAACCCAGTCGGCAAGGGCAGAGTATTTACCTTCAAGATCTTCCAGATGTTCAGCTGTGATCAGCCCTAAATGGCGGGAAGGGGTTTCGATTTCATTTCTTTTCGGCAAACATCCTACAAGCGGGATGTCTGTAAGTGAAATGGCTTCTTGAAGTGTCTGCGCGTGGCTTTCACTGCCGACTCTGTTAAATATAACCCCGGCGATTGCTGTTTCAGGGTCAAATTCGCTGAACCCTTTAATCAGTGCCGCTGCGGATCTTGCCATCGCACGGGCATCCACAACGAGTATTACCGGAAGATTGAGTTCTTTTGAAAGATGAGCGGTGGAACCTGTTTCTTCCAGAGCTGAAAAACCGTCGAAAAGACCCATTACTCCCTCAACAATACAGACATCTGAGTCCTGAGAGTATCTTGAGAAGATATCGCGCAGCACTTCTCCTGAAAGCATCCATCCATCAAGGTTGTGACAGGTCTTACCGGCTGCTCTTGAATGATGACCGGGGTCGATAAAGTCCGGACCTACCTTGAATGGTTGCACTTTCAGACCTTTGCGGGCGAAAGCAGCCATCAGTCCGAGGGTGACTGAAGTTTTGCCGCATCCGCTGTGCGTTCCTGCTACGATAAAGCCTTTAATAGAGTTCATATATTTTCTATAATGTTTTTTGTATGATCAGCCTAGCTTCTTTTTATCTAGGTAGGCGATAAATTTAATAGCTTCTTCAAAATCGGCTCTAAGTTCCAGACAGGTCTTTAATGCTTCACGTGTTTTAGCGTAGTCTTTTGCTTCAAAGTAGGCTCTTGCAAGATTGTAGTGCAGATTTTCATCTTCGGAACTGAGAGACAGAGCCTTGCTATAGTACTGAATGGCTTGCGGAATCATTTTTGATTTACGAAGACTTATCCCGAAATCATTAAACAAATGCTTATGCTTTCCTTCAAAGGCTGCGTCCATGGAGATGAGTCTGGCAAACACATCATTTGCCCGTTCTGTTTCACCTCTTTCCATAAAGCAGAGTCCCACTCCGAAATTCCCGCGGACGTTCAGTTCGTCAACTTTAATCGCATTTGTATATTCCATTTCTGCGCTGTAGGAGTTGCCTTGTTTACGGTGTCTGTCCGCACGGGCGAGTGTTTTCTGCAAATCCTTCATATTAGGAAGAACTTGTTTATGATACATTTCCGGCTCAGGCGTATAGTCAGTCAAAAGTGAGTCTCGTGAAACTTTTTCCGAGTTTCCGGTAGGAACAAAATTGCTGTTCAAAGGGCGTACTTCGAACAGATCATCTTCAAGCTGCTCAATGAAGTAATAGCCTATCTGCGCAACTTTTCTTGAAGTTGTTCCTGTTCCTACTTTTGCTATTTTTTGGCGGGAAAAAACCCCTGTTAAGTCATGAATCGTATTGGAATCAGTCATTTATATACTCCGAAAATAATATAGACAATTTAGCTGTTATAGTAGCTGTCTTTTGCCTCATTGAGAAGGGCGATTTATTCATTCAACAATTATTTCTTTGGGGATGATTTTTCAGCAATCCATTTGATTTGCCGGCAAATACCCATAAGTAAATTGAATTCATTTCTTTTAATATTTATTCTGGACATGAACCGTTTAACGGGAAGCATCCAGTAGTCGGAATTCTCTTCTTTCAAAAAATCAATTGCCAATAAAGTTTCTTGCAAATTGGCCGCCAAAATTTCCTGTTCTTGAAATGTGGTGATTCTTTCTTCAGGCGGACCTGCCGGAGTGAACGGCGTTTCAAGGGCTTCTTTAAAGCATTCGTAAAGAATTATAAGAACAGCCTGTGAAAGGTTAAGTGAACTGCTTTCTTCACTTGTCGGAATATTTATCAGTCTTGAACAAAGTTTTGTTTCATCGTTGGTCAAACCTCTGTCTTCCGGCCCGAATACAAGGGCAATCTTTTCTCCGTCCTTAAGCTGCTGCACAATTAAAGGCGCAGCTTCTGCGGGAGTCAGTACCCCTTTTCTCCATCCGCCTGTACGGGCTGTAGTTCCATAAATTTTGGAATGATCGGCAAGAGCGGTTTCAAGGTCAGGGCATATACGGGCTTTTTCAACTATTTCATGACCTTTAGCGGTAGCCAAAGGCATGGCCCTCTCCATATTCCATAGCGGTGGGTTGACTAGAATAAGATCAGAACAGTCCATGTTTCTCATGGCACGGGCTGTTGATCCGACATTCTCAGGGTATTTGGTCCCGAAAAGTACTACACTGATATTTTTAAGCATATTTTCTCCGGGGGCAACAATAAAAAGGCTTTTTGTACCCGTGGAATAATCTTCAGAAAAGCTGAATTTAATTTGTGGATTATCACATTAGCAGAAAGTAGGTGGAGGCTTAATAGATTTATCTTTCACACATGTCCACTGTATAAAAAAGCGGGCGTGGACTTTATGGCCAGAATAGAAAGTATTACTATATTACTTAGAATGCTTGACCATTTTTGATGTCAGCAATAGAAAAGGGTATGTAATTGATCAGTCAATCATCTGCAAACATTTTCAACGGGGGTTCAGGTATGGCTCTTTTCACAAAAGAGGAAGCTCTAAGGTATCATAGTGACGGTAGAAAAGGTAAGTTGGAAGTTATTTCCATCAAGCCTTGCAATACCCAGAAAGATTTATCTATGGCATATTCTCCAGGCGTAGCTGAAGCTTGCCGCGCAATACACGCTGATGAAGATCTGTCTTACAAGTACACAGGCAGAGGAAACCTTGTTGCTGTTGTTTCTAACGGAACCGCGGTCCTTGGACTGGGTAATATCGGTCCTGCCGCAGGCAAGCCTGTTATGGAAGGCAAAGGTGTGCTCTTTAAAATTTTTGCTGATGTTGATGTCTATGACCTGAATATTGATGCTTCCGATCCTGAAAAAGTCATTGAATTTTGTAAAATGATTGAGCCTTCCTTTGGTGGTATTAATCTTGAAGATATTAAAGCCCCAGAGTGTTTTGAAATAGAAAGAAGACTTATTGAAGAAATGGATATTCCTGTTTTCCATGACGATCAGCATGGAACAGCAATCATTTCTACTGCCGGAATTTTGAATGCTCTTGAAATTACCGGTAAAAAAATTGAAGAAATTAAAATTGTTGTTTCCGGCGCCGGCGCTGCAGCAATTGCCTGCTCTAAATTATATGTGACTATGGGTGCACGCCCGGAAAATATTTATATGTTCGATTCTCGCGGACTTCTTTATGAAGGCCGTGCAGGTGTAACCGGATTCAAAGCCGACTTCGCCCAGAAAGAAAATGCAGGATCACTTGCTGACTGCATGGTCGGCGCAGATATGTTCCTCGGACTCTCTGTTAAGGACGCAATTAATCAGGAAATGGTTAAAACCATGTCTAAGGGCGCAATCATTTTTGCCTGTGCTAATCCTGATCCTGAAATCTCTTATCCTGATGTTAAAGAAGTCCGTCCTGATATTCTTATGGGAACCGGACGTTCCGACTATCCTAATCAGGTTAATAATGTCCTTTGTTTCCCATTCATTTTCCGCGGAGCACTGGACTGCCGCGCGACCACGATCAATGACGAGATGAAGTTGGCCGCAGCTCAGGCTCTTGCCGCTCTTGCCAAGGAACCTGTCGCACAGGATATTTGTGATGCTTTCGGTGTGGATAAACTTGAGTTCGGCATGGATTATATCATTCCGAAACCTACAGATCCCCGCGTTTTAACCCGCCTTGCCCCTGCAGTTGTCAAAGCTGCTATGGAAACAGGTGTTGCCCGCATCCAGATTGATCTTGACCAGTACAAAGCAGATCTCGAAGAACGCATGGCCGCTTCTAAAGCTCGTGGTAAAATGGTCGTTGACTCATTTAATTATGACTTTTAATTAAACTTCCAGCCTGTTCTTTTTGCAAAAAGAGAGGCAGAGCTACTTTGAACCGATTAATAAAACGGCTCGGTCATCAGTAAAATGATCGAGCCGTCTTTTTTTTTGTTCAATCTAATGCTTTGCAAATCACAAGTATGAAAGTATTCTAATTAAATGAAGCGCATTGAACTTACAGAAAAACAGATTGCCTTTGTAAATTCGTCAGGATTGACAGAACAAGAACTTATTGAATTGTTAACAGGGGACGGTTTGATCCCTGCTGAACTTTTGGAGATTGTCCAAAAGGTTGCTGCGCATACTGCGCAAGTCTTAGAAAAAGAAGATTCCTGATAGTCTGATCTGTGTATTTTATACCTGACAAATGAATGCTATCTTTTACGTTTGCTAACGGGAAAAACATCTCCTTCCTCATTCACTTCTCCTATCAGCTCAAAATCAGGAAAAAATTTCGGGTCAAAAGTATAAGAGTAGTAATCCCTGAATTTAATCAAGTATGTTTTCCACCCATATTCTCGTCGCGCACTAGCGGCTGCCTTTATTGCATCTGCCATTTTATACTCCGATGATTTTACAGTTTGAGACTTGCTCTAAGAATTTGGGGAAATGTTCTCAAAATTTTCGTCTTCGGCGTTTCCGTTATGGAAATAATTTGGTTCAGATAAAATTGAGCTGGCTGAAGCTTGGATGGTTGAGCTGTTACCAGTTGAGAACCCTTTAAAAGCCTTTTTTAAAAATGATTTTTTATTCCTGGATGAAATGCTGGCGGTTTGAGTCATGTCGCTACTTCCTTTGTTCTTGGTGATTGTTTATGTTGAGATAAATCTATACTGAATATGATAATCAATTTCAATCAAAAACAGTCTTTTTTTAAATTAATCAATAAAAAAGGTTCTTCTGCTATTCAGAAGAACCTTTTTAAATTTGTAACAAGCTAAAATATTGCTTTATATTTTAGAAAGAGCGGGTTTTACCCGCTCTAATTTAATTATATGTCAGGAACTAAACATCCTTAAGTTCTACAATTAAAGATTGCAGCTCTGAGGATAGGCGGGCCAGATCAGAAACCGCCTGCATTGACTGACTCATCGCTCCGGCTGTTTCCGCGGCAATACGGTTTACTTCTTCGGTGCCACGGCTGATCTGTTCACTGGCCGCAGATTGTTCTTCACTGGCAGTGGCTATAGCACGGACCTGATCAGCGGTTGACTCGACAATTTCCACAATGCTTTTAAGACTATGCCCGGCTTCACCGGCAAGCTTCGTGCTTTGGTCGACCATAGTTGCCGCACTGTTCATTTCACTGATACTTTTGCGTGTTCCACCTTGGATAGCTTTTACCGCTTCTCCTACTTCATGGGTGGCCTGCATGGTTTTTTCAGCAAGCTTCCTAACTTCATCAGCTACGACTGCGAAACCGCGACCGGCTTCACCTGCGCGGGCCGCTTCGATGGCCGCATTCAGTGCCAGCAGGTTTGTCTGATCAGCTATGTCAGTAATGACAGTGATTACTTTACTGATACCTTCCGCTTGTGAACCGAGATCATTAAGTCCTGAAACCATGATCTTCGTTGCATTATTTACTTCATTGATGGATGAAACGACATCGGCGACAATTTTACCACCTTCTTCTGCATTGCCCTTGGCTTCCATGGCACTTTCCGCTGCCCTTGAAGCGTTTTGAGCAACTTCCAGAACGGAGGCATTCATTTGTTCCATTGCTGTTGCAGATTCAGATGTCCTGTCACGTTGAATTTCAGTTCCTCTGCTGGATTCTTCAATCTGAGATGCCAGCTCTTCGGATGCGGAGGTAACCTGTTCAACAATACCTTCAAGCTGTCTTGCCGCGTGTAGCATTCCTTCTGCTTTAGCTCGTTCGGCCTTCTCTTTTGCTTTACGTGCATCTTCTAACGCAACTTCTGCGACTTGTGTATGATGCTCAGCTTCTTTAGTCTTCTCTTCGGAAGTTGCAATGAGCTCAACAAGGCTTTTTACCATGCTGGATAATGCATTATATAAAGTGAGAAGTTCTCCGCCAAAGTTGCGAACATCCGGTTTAGAGTCGAAGTTGCCGTCTGCAATATCCTGAGCAAAGCCGACCATACTGTTGATAGGTTTTGACACACTGCGAGCAATGAGAAACGCTACGATTAGTACTAAGCAGATGCCGACAATGGATAAAATCGTGCTCACTATAAGGAATTCATGAGATTCTGCGTCAATAGTTTGTATTGGAATCGCTAGACCTATGGTCCAAGGTGTACTTGTTCCTTGAATAACGATCGGAGCAAACAGGAAAAAGTAATCTTTCCCATCAAGGGGAGAAATAATATCTTTGTGGAAGGTTTTACCATTTGCGATTGCAGAGGAAATTTCGTTACGTTCGTTTTCAGGGAATGCTTCAGTGATATTTTTCCCGACCAGTTCTTTATCTGGGTGAGCAACGCAATATCCTTTATTGGAAGCCAGAAAAGCAAATCCGTTCCCCATCGGGTGAATGTCATCAACCATTTCCTGGAACGAGTTGATCATAAAGTCTATGCCGATTATTCCGATAAAGCTTCCGTTTTTGATTATCGGAACACTCACTGTCGCCATAGTTCCTTTAACAACACTCGTAGTATATGGTTCTGTCAGGATAGGACGTCGTGTGTCGCGAGGAATTTTATACCAATCACGGGTTTGAGCAGGGTTATGCTGAATCATATCTTCAGCTTTAAGCTCTCCGTTTTCGCGCCAGAAATATGGTCCGTATTCTCCGTTTGGACCATACCATTCCTTTGTTCCCTTATAATCGGCATCGCGACCATCAAACTTATTGGGTTCGAACACTACTTGTATTCCAAAGAAAGTGGGATCAGATAACGTAAGCTGTTTTATGAAATTATCAGCTAAAGTTCGATCAAACTTATCGTCGAAATCGGAAAATGTTATAAAAGCAGCAGCGCCAGCCTTAGAGGCATCAAGGGCTTTTTCTATGTTATTTTTAACCTGATTGCCATATCTGATTGCCATTTCATCAGCCATTTCCATAGCTTGATTTCTGGACATCTGTCTGGTTTTGGTAACAGTTATGCTTGTAAAAGTTACAAAAATTAAAATTACCAATACGCTGATACCTATGGCAATTTTAGGTCCGATTTTTAAATTTTTAAACATGTACCCCCCCGGGAACAAATAATTAAATCTTGAAAAGTTTTCTCTTATTTATCATTTTCATCTAAGAGAATGGTGATTTTTATAATAGATTTTTAAAAGAGGCTATATAATAATGACCAGTCTAGTAATATTATTCTTAGTCTAAGGTGTCACTGTTAGAAAATAAGTTCTATCCCGATCGGACAATGGTCAGAACCTAAAACATCCTGTTCGATCCACGCTTTTTTTACATTATCTTTGAGTTCTTCCGAGACAAAGAAGTAGTCAATTCGCCACCCTGCGTTGTTCTTGCGAGCGTTAAAGCGATAACTCCACCATGAATAATTGCCCCCATCAGGTTCAAACATTCTAAAAGTATCAATATAACCATGCGCCGTAAATTTATCCAGCCATTCCCGTTCAATAGGTAGAAAACCTGATCTTTCAGAATTTGCTTTAGGATTTTTGAGGTCTATTTCTTTATGCGCAGTATTAAAATCACCGCCGACAACAATCGGTTTTTTTTTGCGCAGTTCCTGTGCATATTCAAGGAAGCAGTCATAGAACCCTAATTTATACTCAAGTCGTCCGTCATCCATTTGTCCGTTAGGGTAATAAATATTAAACAGGTAGAATTGTTCGTATTCAGTAAGGATCACACGGCCTTCTCCCTGATATGCTTCATCCGGCAGGCCGTAAGAGTGGGAAAGTACAGGAGTGCGTGAAAAACAAGCTGTGCCGGAGTATCCTTTTTTGCCTTTGGACCAGTTCCAGAATGATTCATATCCCTTAAAATCGCGGTGGGTGTCCGGTATCTGGTCAGGGTGGGCTTTTGTTTCCTGAAGCATTACAACATCTGCATCGCTCTGCTGAAACCACTCTGTAAAATCTTTTTTTATTACAGCGCGATATCCATTAACGTTCCAAGAGTATATTTTCATTATTCAGTCCTTTTCGGCGATGGCAGTAATTTTTAAGTTTTTAACGAAAAAAGCCCACATAATGCGGGCTTTTCAGGAAAAATAAAACGGGATTGCCCGCAAATAAAACTAAGACTATTCGTCAGTTGTGCTGCTAGCCTTAATGAATCCGATGACTGCAATGGTCATCGCCAGACCTAGAAAAAACCAGAAAAAGCTCATCATATCCGTTTCCTCCATGTAAAGCTTGTCGATACAATCTAAGATTAATAGCAAAAAAAAATGAGCTTGAACAGCCTGTAGTCAAAAGAGGATTACTTTTGTGACTATTGAACTGATTAACTTATACAGAAAGATTCAGTACTGACCCTTTTGCAGGGGGCTTTAAATATCCTGAGTTCTGAATTTGATCCATCAGCTCACCCGCGGCGTCAGGTGCAGCCTGAGCTGTTATACCGGGATGAAGTTCTTCGGCTTTTTCTAGTGCCTTCTCCAATCCTTCTTTAAAAGAACTGAGTGAGTTGCCTTTTGTTTTCATAATCTGATCGATCATGCTTTCAATGGCTTCAGATGTTCCCGTGCCGAACTCCTCGTTCAGTTTGGCAAAGGTGTTACTGAGATTTATTTTTGCCGCAGTGCCCGGTTTTGCTGCAAAAAAATGTTCCTGCAAACCGTTTTCAAAATGATTGTTCATCACATTATTCAGGTTCGCGTTGAAGTGGTCCATAACCTTATCTCCGGCAGAAAAACCGAAGTTGCGGTCAATGAATTGAATGGACTGTAACAACCCGTTACTAAGGGATTCCTCAGTAACCGTGTCCCCTGAGTTCGCAATGACAATTCCTTTAAAGGCGGTAGCCGCATCTTTACCGAATTCACTTTCAATAAAGTTTGAAGCCTCAGCAAGAGCTCCGGCAAGTTCAGAAGGGTCTTTGGAAGACTGTCCGTTTTCCAAAGCTCCCTTCTGAGCTTCTGCGCCTGAAGTCTTAGAACTAACGGTTTTTTGAGCGATCAAATCGGCGAATTGTTCAGCAGTATTAACGGGTGGGGCCGAAACATTAAGGCGCGTCGCTCCCACGCCGAAAGTCCGGCTCCCGCCCAAAAGCGAAGCCCGACTGTCTTGCCAACTAGTTGCTCCGTAGGTACTTTTTAATGCTGATGCGTCAATTTGCATAACCGAATTCCGTCCTTAGGGGTTGTATCGGTTCATTTGTAAATTAACTTTATATTTCTTTAGAAAAATGAATATAAAATATGCGCATATTATTGACGTACTTACCTGCTGACCGTATCTTCCGTGCATGAATATTTCCACAATTAAAGAATTTATGAAGCGTAAGAAGCTAATTCTTATTGGAATTGCAGGCGCAATTGCCTTGATTGCAATAATTTTCTGTGTATTAGCAGTGCAGAATAACTTTGCAGAAGAGCGGGCGCGTATTGCGGAGCAAAGTCGCATAGAGCAGGAGCGAATCCTCAAAGAAAAACAGGATAAAGCCCGTGAGAATGTAATTTTCAGCATGAAGCGACTTATTGAAACAGGAAACGCTGAAACAGCCCTTGCTGTTGCTGAAAAAAATAAAGAGTTAATGAATGACGAGCTTGAGGCGCTCATTCATCTGGCGACAGAGAAAGATCTGCTGTTCAGGATAGAGAATACATCCAAGTGGAATTATTCAGAATTGGCAAAATATTATGCCCGGCTAGCAGCCCTTGAGCCTGATAATTCAAAATATATCAAGGCCCTTAAAGGGTACGACAGTAAGCTTAACAGAAAGTTGGAAAAGAAGCTTTATGCGCGCGCGCAGACACTGCCCGCTGGAGACTACAAGGCAAATATGGATATTTATGCTGAGCTGGTGAGGCTGAACCCTGATGAGGGTTTATATAAAAGCAAATACGAGCGTTATAAATCCATGTACGATGATTTTATGAAGGATCTTGAGAAATTCGGAGATAAGCCGGAAAAAACATCCGCAGACGGCTACTATGTAGAAGTTGAAAAATACTTAAAAGAAAAGTCGGAATTCCCCGAAACTTTGCAGATGGAACGCTGCACAGATTGCTATTATACAGATAAGGGCTGGCTTGTCGGTTGCAACTACAGTGAAAAAAATGCAGCAGGTTCAAGGTTCAGCGAATTTTTATGGTTCACTATTACCAATTCCACAGTGCAAAAAGTGGAATCTGCCGGAACATATACGGTAAATTAATTTTGCGTTCTCTTTTTCGCTAAAAAGCTCCGCTCAGATATATTTATCTGGGCGGAGCTTTTTTATGAGTGATGAAAAAATGCGCGAATCGCAGAAACTTAAGTCTATTCTTCGACTTCTTTCAGCCACTCTTCCAAAGTATCAATAATTTTGCGGGCCTGAGCAGGACTGGAAATATTGAATTTAGACTGCGGGCGGTATTCACCGTTCATTTTACGGAAGCGGCGGATTGTGTACATATCTTTTCCGAACTCTTCGGTCTTGCGATCAAGCTGCTGATAACGGAAGATGATCGTGGTCCATGCACCCTTGGTAAGGACTTCTTTTGCCAGCTCTTTTACAACTATTTGTCCGTCTTCTTCATATTGTATGGTCAAGTCTTCGATTGTAGAACTCATATAATCTCCTTGAAGGGTTGTTTTTATAATCTAGGAATTGCCGTAAATGCGCGCTCTTGTCAAAGGCGATCATTATGGGGATTGTGCTTACGGGATTTTCTAATTTCCATTTCAATTCCCTTCTACTCAAATACAAAATACTTACTAAAATCAGCATGCAGCACATTCTTAAGTTCTGCCATATTCTCCTTTTCCACTTCCGCAAACATGAAAGCGAAAACTGGGAATGTTTTGTAATCAATCTTACGTAATTCAAGTGGTTTAGTGAAATAAGAATTAAATTCTTCGTAATCAACTTTTTTGATTTTTGTACGGTCAATGCTCGAATCTACATCGGCGATAATCATTGCGTAGACTTTATCTTTGTTCTTCTCGAATATTTCATTCCAATCGGGAGTTAGGCCTTGCATGAAATACTTATACGGGTTGATTCCATATGCAAAGTAGGCAAGGTCCGTTACGCACCATCCTGCAAAGCGCATGGGGTTGACTTCTATTACTCCTAGATTGCCTTTCTCGTCGCCTCTGATTTCTATATGGAGCGGGAAGTTTGTGAGTTCGGTTCTTTTACCTATTTCCGCAAGCAGAGCTTTAAACTTGTCATGCCATTTCTTGATGATTTCAGTGGATGTTATGTAAACTCTGTCGCTGACATCATCGCTGGATGCGAAAAGGTGTCCGAAAATATTTAGAATTATAGGCTTTCCTTCTCCGTCGAAATAGGCGTCAACTGCGAACTCTTCACCTTCAATACATTGCTCAATGATAAACATATCCAGTTCAAGAACTTTTGCCGGATACATAGTTTTGATGTGCTCAACTTCGCCTTTGATTTTGGCTACTGCGTCATGCCAGCCCTTGATAGATTCAACCATATGCACGCCAAGGCTGAAAAAACCTACGCTAGGTTTTACCACGCAGGGGATGGGCAAATCTGCCGGATTGACGGAATCTAGCTCTTCAAAGGCTACTGTTTTATAAAAAAAGTTTGGATATAGATCCTTTACTAAATCGCGGAAGGCGGCTTTGTCTTTAAACAGGCGGATCTTTTGCGGCAACCCGTTGGAAATCAGATGGTTGTCGATCCAGTCTATAGCATTTTCAGAATTGGAATAAACAGGCTGGTTGGGATTCGATTTGTATGAATTAACGAAATCCTGCTCACTTACGAGCGAAAGGGGAGAACCGTGCAGTGCCGTTTTTGCGATATCGTTGCTCAGCACTTTTGCGTTAAGTTCGATCAGTGTGTTTTTTAACAGATCAGATACGTATGGCTTTTCTAAGATAAACATCTGCAATCCTGTGGTTATTGAATAATGTTTCAATATAATGATGAAACTTTTTAAGGAATGCAGATATTAATAATAAGAGAAAGGTAAATTGTACAGCGGCAGATTGCGAAAGCTTGCAGATAATAGAAGGTGGGGAATAGATTTTTTAATAAGAGAAGGGGAGGAGTGAGCCACCCCTCTCTTTTTTTGGGAAAATTTAGCCTGTCGGCACCATTTTGAGCTTTCGGCTCCACCCGAACTCTGATGCTGGACTTTTCGAACAGTCAGGGCTTCCTTAGCCAATCCATTCTCGTATACCTGACTGTTCGTGGCATAAAACTGGAAACGGTCGATTCCGAGTTGCCCACCGGAATCGACCGGAGTTCGTTTAATTAAAGTGCTGCTTTGTAGATTGCTGAAACTGCTGCGTCAGACATGCAACGTGGGTTAGTAAGACCACATGCATCTTTCTGTGCATTAGCTGTCATAGTCGGGATATCTTTTTCTGAAACTTTCTTACCATAACGTTCGCCAAGAGCAATCAAGCCGTCAGGAATACCTACATCGGTTGAAAGTTTGCGAATTGCTGCGAGACATTCATCTGCACCATCGCGTTTGGACATTCCTGATATATCTGCGCCGAGCCATTCAGCCATGTCGCAGAAGCGGTCAATGTTCGCAATCAGGTTGTACTGTTCAACGTGTGGAAGAAGAATAGCGTTACATTCACCATGTGGAAGGTCATAGAATCCACCGAGCTGATGAGCCATAGCATGAACATGACCGAGGCTGGCATTATTGAAAGCCATACCACCTAGATACTGTGCGTAACACATACCTTCACGTGCTTCGATGTCTTGACCGTTAGCAACTGCGCGGCGCAGGTACTTGGAAACGAGTCTGATAGATTTTTCAGCACAAGCGTCTGTGATCGGGGTAGCGATTGTTGAAACATATGCTTCAACGGAGTGAGTAAGAGCGTCCATACCGGTAGCAGCGGTAAGGGATGGTGGCATTCCCATCATGAGTAATGGATCATCAAGAGCGATACCAGGAGTTACACGCCAGTCAACGATTGCCATCTTAACTTTACGTGATGTGTCGGTGATAATACAGAAACGGGTCATTTCTGAAGCTGTTCCTGCTGTGGTGTTAACTGCAATGTAAGGAGGCATTGGGTTTTTAGATTTGTCCACGCCTTCGTAGTCATGAATTGTTCCACCGTTGGCAATAACAAGTCCGATACCTTTACCACAGTCATGCGAGCTACCGCCGCCAAGGGTGATAAGTGAATCACATTTGTTGTCCTGGTAAACTTTTACACCGGCAGCAACGTTTTTATCGGTTGGGTTAGGGATAGTTTCATCGTAAACAACGCAATCCATTCCTTCTGCTTTTAAGATGTCTACAATCTGTTTGGTGATACCAACGCCAGTGATTCCCTTATCTGTTACTAGAAGTGGCTTTTTGCCGCCTAGTGAACGAATGCGAACTGGAATTTCTTTGTGTGCACCGATACCGATCAGGGTAACACTTGGAATAAAGAAACCGTGTACTTCTTCGCGTACTGCCATTTTGACCATCCTTAAGCTACAGGTTTTTGAAGGTTGTACTTGCCGAGTGCTTATTAATGGTTCTCTATAAGCAATAACGGGGCCAAACTGTAATATCATTTTATTTAAGTATGTTATGTGTTATGAAGGGTGGGCATAGTGGATCGGTTTCATCTAAAAAAAACAGTCGTTCAAGGTTTAGCATTACAAAAGAGAGAGTGATGAACCTCGCAATGGTTATAAAACGTACCATTGCGAGGGCTGTGTCATTTTGTCTCAAGATATAACGGCTGTGTGTCATTCATTGTGGGGTTGGTTGGTCTACAGATTGTACTTATCAATTTTGCGGTAGAGGGTTTTGCGGCCGATACCAAGGGCCTGTGCAGCTTTAAGTCTGTTGCCGTTAAAAAAGTCTATAGCCTTGATAATATGTTCCCGTTCCATACGCTCAAGAGAAAGTATACCTGTTTCGCGGTCTCGCTCCGGCTGATCGGCAATTTCGCGGGGAAGACAGTTGCAGGTGATTACATAATTATCGGATAGGATGATACTGCGTTCCAGAACGTTCCTGAGTTCACGGACATTTCCAGGCCAATAGTAGGAAAGCATGCACTGCATGGCCCGCTCACTTACTGTGTACTCGCCTTGCCCTATCTGCTGTCCGAGCTTGTTAAGGAAAAAATCTACCAGAAGAGGAACATCTTCGCGGCGATCTTTCAGCGGAGGCAGGTTGATATTGAATACATTGATACGGTGAAAAAGAGCTTCATGGAATCTTCCGGCTTCAACTTCCTGTGCAAGGTTCCGGTTAGTGGCGAAGAGAAAGCGTATGTCGACTGTCCGTTCGTCTTTTTCTCCGACTCGGCGGAAAGTATGCGATTCCAGAACGCGCAGCAGTGAAGCCTGCACTTCCATCGGCAGTTCGCCTATTTCATCAAGAAAAAGAGTTCCGGTATGGGCAAAGGTCATCAGCCCGTCACTGTTGTCCATGGCTCCGGTAAATGAACCTCGTGTATGTCCGAAAAGTTCACTGCGTGCGAGTTCTTTTTGCAGAGTCGCACAGTTCTTTACGATGAGCGGTTTGCCTGCGCGCTGGCTTGCGGTGTGGATGCTGTGTGCAACCACGTCTTTACCTGCTCCGGAATCTCCGGTGATAAGGACTGGAACTCCTGTAGGGGCGACTTTACTGATTAAATGATGAATATGTTTTATTGAAGCAGCTTGTCCTATCAGCTGCGTGCTTGCGGTATCACTTTGTGAATGCTTATAGCTGCGGTTTTCACGTTGCAGACAGACTCTCTGCCATGCTCTTTCAACAACTAATTCCATTCTATCAAGCCTGAAAGGTTTGGTGATATAGTCGTAAGCACCGATGCGGATAGCCTCTACTGCGTTATCAATATTGCCGTGTCCGGTGATGAGAATAACTTCTATCTCCGGTTCAATATCTTTGAATTCTGTGAGTAGTTCAAGTCCGTCTCCATCAGGTAATCTTATATCTGAAACGACAATGTCAAAGCGGACTTTACGCATATGCTCTCTCGCCGCCTCAGCGCAATTTGCCGTATGAATAATCCGTTCGGGACTTGCAAGTTCTTTACTAAGTAATTTCAGTATGGATTCTTCATCATCTACAACAAGAATTTTATACGATTCAGGCATTTCTATCCTCTCACTATATTGGAAGAAGTACTGTGAAACATGAGCCTTTGTCAGGTTCGCTGTCCACTATGATTTCACCGTTATGCTCGCGAACGATATTGTAGCAGGTAGATAAGCCAATGCCTATTCCGTGTCCTACTGATTTAGTCGTAAAAAAAGGTTCAAAAAGCATGTCTTTGTTTTCCGGTGGAATGCCGCATCCTGAGTCACTGACTTTCAGCCCCACGTGGGTGGCTGTGGAAAATGTTTGCACATGAATTTCCCCGGACTCACCTACGGCATCAATTGCGTTGGTCATTAGATTCAGTATTACTTGTTTGAGCTGAGCTTCATCCCCATATATGTGGGATAGCGATGGAGCCAGTTCTGTTCTAAGGTTGATATCTTTTCTTTTACGGAATTGATGGTCCAGTAATCGTAGAGTATCTTTTGCAACTTGATTTAAGTCGACAGGAAGGAAATCAGCTGCAACGGGACGGCTGAATGAAAGCAGTGTTTTTACAATATCCTGACAACGCAGACATTCTTTCAGAATGGTGTTTGTGTAGTCGTTCAGATCTTCCGCCAATTCGTCCGGCACGGAGTCGTCCAGTCTGGCCAGCCTACGCTGAATTCCTTCTGCAAATCCGGCTACGGCTGCCATAGGGTTGTTAATTTCATGGGCGACGCCGGCGGCAAGAACTCCGATGGTAGCCATCTTTTCTGCCTGATAGAACTTTGCCTGATATTCTTTTTCTAAAGTAACATCCCGCTTGAATATGAGGATACGGTTTTCAGTAAGATCAGGATTTTTCAGTGGTGAGGCAACCATATCAAATTGCATATTCTTGCCGTCAACACGGAATATAGCCGTTTCTTTACAGACGGAATTGGTGGAAAGCGCGCGGAAAGCAGGGCATTCAGAGCAAGGTTTATTGTCATGTCTGAACAGGCTGTAGCATTTTCTGCCTATAGGATTAACACCGGGGAAAAGCTGTTCAAAAACATGATTGACCGAAATTATTTCAAGATTTTCAGAAAGAACCATCATTACATCGGTTATGCCGTCAAGGATGGCAGCAATTTCGCGTCTTTGGTCCTCTGATTGAAGGTTCAGCTCAGTCAATTCCTGAATATTTTTTTGCAATTCTTGAAAGAAATTAAGTTTATTATGCTCAATGCCTATAAGGTCAAGAAGTGAAGTCTTGCTGGTCATTACCATGCCTCGTTACAGATATTAAGAAGATCGCGCCAGTCGGCCTCTCTGGGATTTGGAACAGCGCAGGCATCCTGAACAGCCAGATGACATATTTCTTCCAGATGATTGTTATCAGGAAGGATATCACGCAGCCTCATTGGAATACCCAGATCTTCAAACATATGCTGCAATGTGTTGCAAACCTGTTCGGCCTGTATCTCTGTCGAGCAGATGTGTGCACCGTTAATAGTACGGGCTATAATTGCCATTTTGGTTTTACAGCTTGGGATGTTGAAGCGCATGACCGCCGGAAGTAATATAGGAAGAGTCATGCCGTGCATTACATCATAGCGACCGCCGAGCGAATGAGCCACCGCATGTCCTATACCTAGTCCTGCATTGCTGAAAGACATCCCTGCCGCGGTACTTGCAATTGATAGATTCGTTAACGCTTCTGGATCTTTCGTATCTGCCGCAGGTTTGAGGTTTTCAGTAATCAGCTTGATAGCGTTTAAAGCTTGCGATTCCGTGAAAGGAGAAGCGAGCCTCGAAACATAGGACTCAATGGCGTGAGTCAGTGCGTCAACAGCTGAGGACAGGATTAATTTACGGGATTTAGTAATGAGTAGGTCTGGATCTATGATTGAAATATTGGGAACCAGTGAACGGCTGATAATGGACATCTTTACTTGCCGTTTTGTGTCTGTGATAATTGCGTACTGTGATACATCTGATCCGCCGCCGGCAGTGGTAGGGATAAAAATCATGGGCGGCAGGGGGTGGCTTATTCTGTTTGCTCCCTCGTAGTCGCTGATTTGTCCGCCGTTGCTGACTATTGTTGCGATTCCTTTTGCTGTGTCAATGGGACTTCCGCCGCCCAGTCCGATTATGACATCGGCCTTGTGCTCAATATACAACTTTGCCCCTTCATGAATTTGGGTGTCACGAGGGTTTGAAGTCACATCATTAAAATATGCACAGTCCATCTTTGAATTTTCAAGAATCTTTAGAACTTGTTTCACCCATCCGGAGTCTTCAAGTCCTTTATCGCTGACCAGTAAAACCCTTTTGGCCCCAAGTCGCTGTGCACATGAAGCAAGGTACTTGATACTGCCGTTACCGAAGATTATTTCCGGTATGGCAAACTTAGTTATCTGCACAAAGACTCCTTGTTTCATAAGGTATATATATTATTATAAAAATTCTATTTATCATTTTATTCTCCGCGCTGAAAGCTGTAAAGTCAATAGGCCCTTTAGGCTTTAGCTTGGAAGTATATTGAAGTTTTCAAGAATTAACCCTGAAGATTTTTTTTTCAAAACAGTAGTACAGCAGTGTAGAGGAGACAGTTTAAATATATTGGATAAAGGAAATTGGAGAGTAATATGAAGGATGATGCGGATAACTCCGGCATGAGTAACAATGACTACAGGTTTTTTATGTGCAAGGATTTTATCCAGCCCGGTTTGAACCCTTTGCTTCAAGTCTGCAAAGCTTTCTCCCTTGGGAGGACGATAGTTTGCGAAATCCACTCCTCGCTTGATGTATTCATTTGGAAATTGTTCTTTTATTTGCTTGAAACTAAGTCCGTCCCAGTCTCCTAAGTTAATCTCAGCAAATTCCGGGCAGGATACAGCTGTAAGATTGCACTTTGTTTCAATTTCCGCAGCTGTTTCGCGTGTTCGTAAAAGAGGGCTTGTGTAGAGATGATCAAACGGTACATGACATAGTGATTTAGCTAGAATCTTAGCCTGTTTCAGTCCTGTATATGAAAGCGGAAGATCCGTTTGTCCTATGGCACATCCTTCAGCTTTTTCAGCCTCACCATGACGGATGAGTATAATCATATTTGAGCCTTGATGCTTTTAATTGCGTATAGTCAGTAAAATCTTAGGATACGAGTATTTGGTCTGACAACAAATCAATTATTCTGATTTTTGTTTCATCTTCATATCTGGCCAGCAGGTTCTCGGCTCTTTTCTGGCGTTCTCCGATAGCTTTTGCGGCTTCGGGGTCGTCAGCCCATTTACACATTGTTTTTTCATATCGTTTTTTCAAACTTATCAATGCGGTTCCTTTAAAAAATTTGTCAGCTAAAAAGACCATCTCTTTTTCCGTTAGCGGAGAGTTTTGATCAATTTTTGTGTCGCGATGTGAGGCTACAATTTCTGAAATTCCTGTGAATCCGTAGCCAGCCAGAAGATTGCCGCCTATAGCTTCATGATTCCTGCGTGTTTTGGCAACATCATGCATCAGTGCTGCGCTCTGTACGATATTCATATCTAACAAAGGTCCATTTTGGCGTGCTGCATTGAGAGCTTTGGTTATAATGCAAGCCCCTTTTGCGACAGCTTTGCAATGTTCCTGTGTTGCTTCCGGTGTTTCAGCCAGTTCCCAGAGGGCTTCGCATTCTTCGAGAAGTGGAAAACGTTTGTTACGGGAAAATCGAAGAGCTGTTGTATAATCTTCCGGTGTGTCAAGGTCATGCAGGATTCCGAGATCCGGCATGTTTTTGTCTCGGGAATTTGAATCATGCTTTTCTAAAATTTTGCGTAGCCCGCCATTACCGTCATGTTGTAGAATTTCAGGGATAAGTTTTGCACTTATAAGCGGAGGGTGTCCTCGTTTCCCCTTAAACGCCGGGTAAAGAATATCTGATGGTGATTTATTAAAATCAAAAGTAAGGGCCCTTATTGTTGAGGATCTTACCAGCGGGATATCGACCGGCAAAACAAAAAAGGCTGAGGCATCGTCAGGGAGAGCATGTATTCCGGTAATGACAGAAGAAAACATACCCTGTTCATAGTCAGGATTGTATACCGAGTTTATTCCTAGTTTACGGACTTCCGATTCAACTTCATCTGCTTTGTATCCGGTTACGACAAAGACTTCTGAAGCTCCCCCGTCAAGCAAAGAGCGGACACAGTTTGAAAGCACACTCCCTCCGTCCAGAGGCAGCAGAGCCTTAAGATTTCCCATGCGTGATGACAGCCCTGCGGCCAGCACCAGTCCATAAATTTTCATGATCAATCCCCGGATCTTTCTTGAATCAGTTCTGCAACAATGCTGACAGCTATTTCTTCAGGAGTCTGCCCGCCGATATTAATTCCTATAGGACAATGGCAGCGATCTATATTTTCCTGCGTAACGCCTTCTTTAATAAGCGCATCATAGATGGCGTTGCGTTTTTTTGTACTTCCTATCATTCCCACGTAACGGGCTGGAGTCTTCAGTGCTTCTGCAAGTACTGTTTTATCATGCAGGTGCCCACGGGTAACTATTATAATGTATGAACTTTCAGTCACATTCAGGTTTGCAAATGCGTTATCAAAATTAGGAAGAACTTCAATTTCATCTGCCAGCGGAAAGCGGTCGGCATTTGCAAAGTCGCTTCTGTCGTCCAGAACTACAGTCCTGAAATTTACAGAGGTTGCCAAGGCCGCAGTGGGGCGCGAAACATGACCTGCTCCGAAAATAAATAAACTGGGTTGCGGAGCAAGGGTTTCCGCAACAATCTGTTTTGTTGCAGATTCCAGGATAATAGGCTCATCTGTTTTGCGGGATTTTATGAGAAGCGTTAAAAGATCTTCTTTTGCAAACTCATTTATTACGGGTAGATCCTGGTCAAAATTTAAAACGATTTTGTTCGAAGTAAGGGATGTTTCGCCTTTATCCATCAGAGTGAGGGTAGTCACCTTTTGTCCGAGTCTTAAGCCGTTATTAATGTCTGAAAATGTTTTGGCATTTTCTTTACTCGCAGAAATATACTCAAGCATTACCGTGACGTTGCCACCGCAAATCATGTCTGCGTTTGCCGCCAGCTCATTCGAAAGGTCAAATCCTATAAAAGTAACAGCATTTTCCGGGGCGATAAAAAGTTTTGCGGCAGTTTGCTGGACAAGAGCTTCTACAAGACCTCCTCCTATAGTGCCGTCAATCTCTCCATTGCGAAGAATTACCATTTTGCTGCCTGAGGAACGCGGGGTGGAACCTGAACTTTTAACAATGCTTGCAAGGATGAGATCATTACCTGATTCTAACTGCAAACTAATATTATGAATGAGCTTTTTCATTGGATGAAGCCTTTTCCGGTTTGTTTAAGATGACGTTATTAATCTTTTCCCAAAACCTGAACTGATGCTGCCGTCATTGTTATCAATAATAATGTTAATTTTCAAATTGTTTTCTAAAACGGTGCGGCTCAGTTTTGGGTATGAAGTTAAGGCTCTGGAAAGATCTGTCGGGATTTTTGACTCAGGGGCTATATCCAAAGCAATGTTAAGGGCAAGTGATTGTTGCTGATAATTGACTTTGAAATCCAGCACTCCTACATACTGCAGGATTATTTCATTGAGTTCTGCCATGGACAGGTATTCTGAGGTAGGTAAAAGGATGTCGGTATCAAGCCTGCCTTTTACGTCTCCTAACCTGCGCATGGAAAGCCCGCATGTGCACGGTCCAGATATAATTTGTCCGAGGTCACCTGTTTTATATCTGATAAGCGGCATTGCCCTTCTTGAGAGAGTTGTAAAAAGTATCTCACCACTGGTTCCGTCAGGGACAGGTAAACCTGTTTCAGGGTCGGCTATTTCAAGATAAAAATCAGGTTCACGAAGGTGCATACCTGACCCCTGAAAGCATTCAACTGCGCCTCCGAGGCAAGTTTCAGTCATGCCCCAGTGAGAAAAAATTTCACAGCCGAATGTATTTGAGATTGTCTCAATTGCTACCGGGGGCAATAGATCCCAGCAGAGGAGGGCAGAACGGACTTGATTTTTGGGGAGTCGTTTACTTTTCCAGAGCCGCGCCAGTGCGTGAATATGTATGGCCGGTCCTAAAAGACAGCTCGCTCGTGAATTTAAAAGTAAATTCAGAATAGTTGGAATGTCGGATGGGTCTTCAGGGTAAACAGTCTTCGCCCCAAGCCTTGAGATGCTTTCAGCAAAGAGGTTTCCTACGCCGCCTGGGCGAGAATCCGGTAACAATGCGAGTACCGTTTCTCCTTCTCCCACCAATGGTCCCATGCCATATTGAAAAAACTCAGTAGTGCGCTCTAAATCTCCGGATGTAAAAAAGAGACGTTTCGGGGTACCGCTTGATCCTGAGCTTGAAAGAGTTATGGCACGTGCTACCTCATCTTGAGATACGCATAGAAAGCTGTTTGGATTTTTTCGAAGATCCTCAGGGGTTGTTACGGGTAATTTGTTGAGGTCCGCAGGACTGAGAATTTCATCGGGGACAACGCCCTGTAATTGCTTTGAATAGAAAGGTGAAGATTTAACGGCATGACTTATAGTTTTTCGTAACAGACCAAATTGCCACGCCTGCAATTCCTCAGGGGAAACACTACCTGAGTTAAGTGGGCGGTCCATGCGTAGATTCAGCCAGCATTCAAGGGGATGATTAATCATTTTTTCCTCGGTAAAGAGATGATCCTTCCATTGAAGTCAGGTTGTAAGCGCAAAACGGAATTAATTTTCCGTCGGGCGCAGCTACGTGGATGCAGCAACCTTTCAGTCTTTCAAGATCAAGTGTCCATGCGTCTTGAAAAGCCATACCTGAAACCGCTAGAATATGCGTTTTTGCCCGTTGAATGAAGCGATCAAGATCATCAAGAGGCTTCGTACAGCAACATTCGCTCACCACCGGAGCAGCCCATTGTCTGCGTACAAATGATTTTGATTTCTCCGCACCTTCCGCTGCAGGGCGCGTAGAGCAGCATGCTTCACCCTTTCCGGAAAGTTTTTTCAGATTTCCATTCTCCATCACCATATAATTACTGTGAAAAGAGCATAAAGCGTGTTCACATGCCGGAGGTAAAAAATCTGTTTTATGCACGAGACTTGAAGTCTGTTCTTCAAGCTTAGTCATTATTTCCGGCAGTGTTATACGGGCCTTGTCTGATGGAGATTGCGGATAGCGTCCGAAATAGCTGACAGGTTGAAAATGTACGCCTCGTACTCCTGGAGCATGCTCAACCGCTAACTTAAGTATCTCTCCGATATTGTCATCATTTACACCCGGAACAATTGTCGGAACCAGAACAACTCCGATTCCGGCTTCGATTAGGTTAGTGATTGCACACATTTTTTCTTTAAGCAATGAACGCCCACGAATTGATTCATAAATATCATCGCGCGTGCCATCAAATTGCAAAAATACGGAATCAACGCCCGCGTCTGCCCATATTTTAGCTAATTCTTTCTGACGGGCTATTCTAAGGCCGTTAGTGTTGATTTGTACAAATGGGAATCCAAGTTCTTTAGCAATAGTTGCCAGTTGCGGCAGATCATCTCGAACTGCAGGTTCACCACCTGAAAGTTGTAAATTGCAAGGTCCGGCTGTTTCACGGACCTTTGCCAGTAAAATTTTAAGTTCATCAACAGTCGGATCAGGGCGAGGCAAAATTTTGTTCTTGGAACTTTTAACAGAGTGGTTCTCTACGTTGCCGGCAGACGCAAAGCATATCTTGCAGTTAAGATCGCAACGCCATGTTATTTCTACCAGAGCTGTGCAAGTGTGCTGATTGTGTTCTGGGCATAAACCGCAATCAAAAGGGCAGCCTTTTAAGGCTGTTGTATCTGTTACCGGAGGAACTGAAGGTGTTTTGGGACGTGCCCAGTTTTGTATGGCAGGCTCACCACGCCACACAGGCGTGCTGAATTCTCCATGTTCAATGCATTTTTTTATAATGCGGGTTTCACCGTTTTCAGTAACTCTTCGGGCAGATATCTTTTTTAAGCAAACAGGACAGACGCTTTCAGTTTCATAGCTATAAGGATCAGAATCCATCGTTTGCTTCCCTGCCTGTATATGGATCAAAACCTTCAGCAACAAGAATTTGAATAAGCTGCGTATAGGCATCAACAAGGAGCTTGCCGCAGCGGTCCGGTTTTGGTGCGCCGCATTCGTCCCCGATAATATCACTGCATTTTATGCCGCCGAATTGCTGAATTGAAGTGTTTCTAAACCACTCTCTGAAATTTTCTGTGATTAAAGGAAGTCGCTCATCTTCTTCTTCGCTGTCAACTCCTTTACCTGCGTATAGAGCAAGGGCGCATATTCCACTGCTGAGAATTCCGCATGTGCCTGAGCAGTCGCCCATACCGAGGCAAAGCCCCTGCATGGAACGTACAAGATCCGGATTTTCACGCTGTAAATTATCAAGACAAAGAAGGGTCATTATTTGTGCACAGCAATAGCCTGCACCGTTTAATTGTAGGATGCGCAGATCGGTATCATTCATATGAACATCTCCGTGATTAGGATTAGCTCTGCTTTGCAATAAGCAGCATATAACCGGGTTTGGAGCAGCAATTTCCTTTGGGAATGATGGACTTTTCACCTGTGAAAATAAGTCGCGCTGCAAGTTCTGCCAGTAGTTTCGAGTGGTCCTCTTTAATAATAGTATGAAATTTGTGATTGGAAATTGTCTTTTCTAAGATGCTTATATTTAAAGGATTCGTTGCGCAAGATCCTGAAATTGAGCCTGAACTGTTTTGACCTCGCTGATAGATGTCAGTGATAATCAGTGTCCCTGTTGAATTCAGGACTCTTCTAAATTCACCGATAGTTTTAGAAATATCAGGAAGAAGTGAAAGAACACATTCGCATATTATTCCGTCAAAGGAATCATCGGCAAAGGGAAGGATGTCCGCATTCGCAAGAGTAAGCCGCATATCTGATGGAGCCTGGCTTAATTGTTTAGCGGAAATGTCGATACCGTATCCTTTGAAGTGGTGGACATTGTTCAGATGTTCAACGGTTGCACCGAGTCCACAGCCCACATCAAGTATACGGCTATGCGCAGGAAAATTTGTTAGTGATAAGGCCCTGTCGGTTAGGGCCAGTCCTCCAGGACGTAATGTTTTTCCCGCGGCATCCTGCAGTGTTGACCGCTCCCAAAGTGGAACGGTTGAAGCCGTGGAATTCATTACTATTTGTCCTCCAGAAGGCTCTCCACTTCGGCCATTTTCCCAAGTGCCAGATCTTCAGGGATAAGTACCAATCCGCAAACAGGGCAGGCGGGGAGTTCAACTTTGAATTTACTTTCAAGGTAGCCCAGTTCAATTGGTCTTGGAACAAGCTTTTCGCCGCAAGCCTCACATTTCCAAGATGAAAAATCTGCATCAAGAACTTTTAAAGTACTCACTTACTACCTCCCAATATCTTCATGCGATGACTCCAGACTCTGTGGACTAAATAAGTGTTTTCATCCGTCATTTCGTATTCAACCCAGTAAGTAACTATTGTCGGTCTGTAGTATATAAGTTTATGACCTGTATCGGTATTTTCTAGTACTTTTCCTGTTTTCTGTACTGCTTCAATGGTCTTCTTAATATCAGAAACAAGGATGCGTCGTTCTTCCATAAGCTTTTCAGCTTCTTCAGTAAAAGAGACTTGAATTGATTCATAATCTGGGCGTGGCGTAGGTGAATCTTTCCAAATATTTTCCAGCAGCTGTTCTTTAAGCCGGACTCTGTTTTCACGCCTTTCAGAGTAGCGCGGCGCAGTCCGTGCGGCCGGGTCGATATCTTCTGAAGGGAAAATAAGATCCAGTATGTTGAGACAGCGTTTACCTGTTTTTGCAAGCAGATCACGGCACATTGCGCAATATGTAATTCCGTCGCCGTCCAGCTTTGACGCTCTGTTTTCCGCAACTTTTTTGGATAACGGCTCGTTGGCATCGCTCAGCAATCCTCCGAAACCGCAACATTCTGTATAAAGCCCTGAAAGTTCAGGTTCTGTGAATTCTATTCCTAAATCTGAAAGTAAAAGGCGGACATCTGTTAAGAGTTTGTCGTTGTGTCTGGCCGAACATGGATCTTGTAAAGCTGGAATTGTTTTTGGCAAAACAGGCTTTAAACTTTTACGATATTGGCTGAGCAAAGACCAGAGCGATGTGATATCTGCTTCCGGAATGGCTTTATGCAAAGTTTCCATGCACGAAGGACAGGCTGCGATTATTTTGGGTTTGCCAAGGGATTCCCAATCAGAACGCAATTCAGCAGATTTTTTATCAAAAAGATCAACTATTCCTGACCAATCCGCCGGAGCGGAGCAGCAGCGGAGCATAAGTCCAGTTCCGCCAGTTAATGTGCCGCACAGATAACTGTACACACGTTTTACAGCATCCGGATCTGATGCCGGAAGCTGACATCCGGGAAAGAACGCCCACTCACTCTGTTCGAACCCGTCCTGATGGCGGTTGATAGCGCAAGCATCGCTGTCCGCAAATTCCATGTCACGCAGAGCAAACTCATGAGCTGATTGAGGCATAACCCCTTGCTCTACCAGATCTTTTCTTGCTTCTATGCAAAGGTTTTTCATGGAGAAATTTTCTGGGCATATCTCAGTGCACAAGTCGCATAGCATGCAGGAATTAATAAGCTTATTAGCTCTTCGTGTTCCCATTACGATGGACGCATTGTTGTATATCTGGCGGGCGAAAATCTTTGGATACTCTTTGAAGTTCTCTAGATATACGCAATTTTTAACACATTCCATACATTCGCAAAGAAGACAGCGGGAAGCCTCTTCTTTTGCTGATTCCGCAGTATACCCTTCGTTTGGAATGGCAACAGGAGGAAGCGGCTCAACTTTACTGATGTTTGTGAATAGTTTTGTCTCAAAAGGTTCATCACGTTCGCGCCCTGCAGACAGAGATGCATTCTGCATAAACCGTTCAATGGATAATGCTCCTTTGCGGCCTATTGCTATGAGTGTAATCGGTGATGTGTTCTTTTCCGGCTGAGATGCGGCAAAAAGTCCCTTCTTTTCCGTTTCAAGAGTTATGGAAGAAGGGGCGGAAATTTTAAGATTTTCAGGGGTGCATGCTATGGGGTCTGCAAATACTGCATCGAAATTTTTAAGAGATTCTTCGGTAAAATTATCATCAAAAGTACTGTTTTCAACAAAAGTTACACCCATTTTTTTGATGACTTCAATTTCCTGATTGAAAATTTCTATCGTCAGTAAGTCTTGGGGCAGCGTTTTAAAAACTTCATTCAGCTTGCCTAAAAAGAGTGTGACAGTAAAACCTTTTTTAGCAAGGTCCCATGCGGCAGTCAGTCCTGGCAGAAATCCACCGAGAACAGCAACTGTTTTTCCTCGTGGAGGTAATGGCCTGAAAGGAGGAGTACGCTTTGTATTTTCAGCGCAAAATCTTTCAAGACCGGCCATTTCAATACCGCCGCCGACTTCCTCGCGCAGGCATGAATTTTTACATGGAGCATCACAAATACGCGCTGTTACGGCAGGGAACGGTAATGTCCGGCACAGAACGGCCCATGCTTTGTCTACTTGTCCCGCTGCAATCAGCTTACAGAATTCCCGTCCATCAACGTGAAGAGGGCAAGCTGCTTTACAACGCGGCGGTTCTTCCTGAATACATTTGGCTTCCCATTCGCGAAGTGAATTCTGTTCCATAATGCTCCCGTGGCTGTTAAATAAAGAAGGCCGTGATCGCGTGCTCTAAAACACACGACCACGACCTTTTAAGATATAACTAAGCTTTTGCTTTCATTGCAGCAAGAACCTTTTCAGGTCTGGCCGGCAGATGAGTAACGCGTGCGCCGCATGCGTTGTAGATAGCGTTGATAACTGCGCCATGAGGACATGTCAAAGGCAGTTCACCAACTCCGGATGCCCCATGAGGACCTTCTGGACGAGCAGTTTCAACATAAACAATTTCCATATCGTCTGGAATTTGCTTGATGTAAGGGAAACCTGCGCCGACCATGGTAGAATGTTTAATGATATCTTCATAGTCTTCAGTAAGAGCAATTCCGATACCCTGAGCAAGTCCACCGTAGATCTGACCGTCAACAACGAGTCTGTTGTTGATTTTACCGATGTCGGTAACGAGAGTTGCTTTTTCAACGGATGTTTTACCAGTTGCAATCTCTACAGCAACTTCCATCATGAACAGTCCGTACATGTAGCATGCAAATGGGCTACCCTGACCGTCTGCATCACATTCAGTACAAGGGGAGGTCCAAGAACCGCTGTAGCGAAGGGCTTTGTTTTCTTTGACCATTTCGTCATAAGAGCGATATTTGCCGTCTGCTTTACGCATAGCATCCAGTAATTCTCTACATGTTGCGACAATGGCATTACCGATAACAACCTGTGAACGGCTACCACCTGCAGGTCCGCCGTTAGGGCAGGTGCGGGTGTCGTTCATGACAAGGTGAATCTGTTCAGGAGCAAGTCCGAGCGGACGGAGAGTTTCGTGAGCTGTTCCAAGAACACCCATGTCAGCACCCTGACCATGATCAAGCCAGCAGGCATACATGGTTACAGTTCCGTCAGCGTGGAGTTCAATTTCAGCACCGGCACTGTCCGGTCCATCAAGTCCGCAACCGTAAACACCGAGGGCAAGACCTACACCGTGTTTAATAGTGTCGGTGGATTTTTTAGCAACGCGTTTTTTGGCTGCTTCATACAAAGGACGAGCCTGAGTGAATATTTCTTCAAGGCTTAAGACTTCAGGAGTCTGGCCTGTCGGAGTTGTAGAACCTTCGCGGTAGATGTTCTTATAGCGAAGATCAAATGGATCCATGTTGAGTTTTTCTGCCAATTCATCCATCAGAACTTCGGATGCAAATTCAACTTCTGTTGAACCGTATCCACGGAAAGCAGAACCCCATGCGTGGTTGGTACAAACAGTGCGACCTTTACCACGGATGGAAGCGATGTCGTAACCTGCGCCGATGAACTGAGCCCCGCGGAGAGTTAGCAGGTCACCGAATTCGGAGTATGGACCGTGGTCACAAATCCAGTCGGTTTCCATGGAGCGGAGTTTGCCGTCGCTGTCAGCGGCAAGGCGAACTGTTGTGAAGAACGGTGAACGTTTTCCTGTGTAAGTCTGCTGCTGGAACCATGTGTAGTTAAGGAATACTGGTTTTCCGGTAGCAAGACATGCAACACCGACAAGGGCTTCCATGGTAGGGCTGAATTTGTAACCGAAAGTACCGCCTGCAAAGTTCTGGACCATGATCAGGTTTTCAAGTTCGATTCCCATACCCGGAGCAATCATTGCTGCATGGAGATGCAGGCCGATTGACTTGGAGTGTATGCAAAGTTTGCCGTCGTCATCCATGTATGCAAAACCTACATCTGGTTCAATCGGCATGTGCGGCTGACGTGAAACATAAAAGTTATCTTCGATAACAGCATCAGCCTTATCAAAAATAGCAGCAGTATCTTCGCCTTTGGCAACTTTCTGTTCAAAGTAAACGTTAGGTGTGCCGGGATGAATTTCGATTGCATCATCAGCCATCGCTGCAGGTGCGCTCATGTATTCTGGCAACTGTTCAATTTTTACAACAACTTTTTCAGCTGCGGCTTTTGCGTGTTTTTCTGTGTCAGCACAGACAATGGCAATTGCATCACCGAACTGGAATATTTTCTTTTCAGCAAGAATAGGTCTGTCCCATCCGTCACCTTTATTAGTCGGGAAGGTGATCAGACCGGTAATGAGGTTCTTACCTTTGATATCTTTGTGGGTAACAATCTTAAAAACACCTTCCATCTTTTCAGCTTCACTGGTGTCGATGGAAAGAATGTTTGCATGTGACACTTCAGCCTGTACCAACGCACATCTGAGAGTTCCTTCAGGCATCTTGATACCGAGGTCTGCGCCGTAATCAAGTGTTCCGGTAACTTTGGCAACAGCTGTTGGGCGTGGGTATTTTGAACCCCAGATGCGTCCGTCTTCAGGAATCTTGAAGAGTAGGTCTTCAACTTTCATGTCACCGCGCATAACTGCGGCAGCGTCCATGGTTGCATCAACAAGCTGTTTGTAACCTGTACAACGGCAGGCGTTACGATGTTTCTGGAACCAGTTGCGGACATCTTCGCGAGTTGGAGACGGGTTTGATAAAATGAGACCGTAGGTGGAAATAATAAAACCTGGAGTACAGAATCCGCACTGTGCAGCGCCATGTGCCATCCATGCAATCTGGATAGGATGCATCTGAGTTGGTGTTCCGATTCCTTCAGTGGTCAGGATTTCAGTAAAGTCTTCAACTCGGCTCATTTTAAGGGAACATGTGCGTTTTACTTTTCCATCCATAAGGACAGAACAACTACCGCATTGTCCGGTTCCGCAACCAATTTTAACACTGGTCAGACCCAAATTTTCGCGTAAAACCGTAGCTAACGGGGTGTCGTTCTCCACAATCACCACGCGTTCTACTCCGTTAACTTTAAGAGTTCTTTTGATCATCCTAGGAGCCTCCTTAAAAGAATTTCTGTTTTAATATAATTAGGCGCCCGAAACAGGCGTCAATTGACTATTTACCAAAGGAACAGAGAGGGTAGCGGCAAGTCTCGCATCCGGCACAGAATCCTCCGTGCCCGAGAGCCGCAATTTCTTTTCGTGTCGGACGTTCTCCCGCAACAATTCGCGGCACGATCAGGTCAAAAATACTGGCCCGGTAATACATCACGCAGCCGGGCAGCCCGATAATCGGCACGCCGTTAAGGTATGCCAGCATGAACATTACTCCTGGGAATGACGGTGTTCCGTAAGTGACCACCTCTGCTCCGGTTGAGCGGATACTTGCGGGGGTCTGGTCATCTGGATCAACGCTCATCCCACCGGTCAGCACAACCATTTGCGCCCCGTCATCAATACATTTCATGATTGCGGCACGGGTCATTTCAGGGTCATCGCTGACAAGTGTCTGGGAAATTACTTCAGAATTTAAGGCATTGAATTTTTTGCGGATAACAGGTCCGAATTTGTCTTGAATGCGTCCTGTGTAAACTTCGCTTCCTGTTGTTATGAGGGCTACGTTCAAATGCTTGAAAGGTTTAACACTGACAATTGGTCCGGATTCTCTGCAGATTTTCTCAACTTCTATTATTTTACTCTCATCAATGACGAGTGGAACTACCCGTGTTCCGGCAACATCGCGTGGTTCAGTAATTTGAATTCCGTTATGCATAGTCGCCAGTACGACTTCATCAATGGAATTAATACGTTCAAGAGCTTCTACATTGATGGAAAGCAACCCTGGGGCAGCCTTCATATTGATGCGTCCTTCAGATATGGCGGAAAGAGTTATTCCAGGACCTGCTGCAGCATTGGCAATGCGTCGCGCTGCATCATTTTCATGCAGCTGACCTTCTTCAAGTGTAAGAATATAAACGTGTTCTTTGCCTATTTCGAGCAGAACAGGAATATCTTCCTGTTTGATAATATGTCCTTTTCTAAAAGCAGGACCTTTGAATTCGCCCGGAACAATACGGGTCATATCATGGCAAAGCACGCTTCCTATGGAATCCTGAACAGGCACTGTTTTCATCATGAGTGAGTGGCTCCAGAGTATGGTTTTATGCTTATTGCTTGCGTCTTTCGCGTAGACACAGTTTTCGAATTAATAAGTATTTTGCAATTTTTGTTGTTATAATTCGAATCTGTATGTCTAGGTAGACATAATAAGTCAAGCTGTTAATCCGAACAGATATGAAAAATATAGCGGCTTTGATCTATTCTTCGCATCTGAAAATTTGATAACAACAGAAGGCAGCTCCTTTTTTGGGAGCTAATTAAAGGACTCTTTAAGCAAGAAGAGGTCCAAAATAATATTGTTGATATTCCAAATGGTTAAGTGATTGGCGGTGTGGCAAAGTGGATCGTTTATAGAATGAAAAGAATAAAGAAAGATGTAAGTAATATTATTACAATAAAACTAATATGCGTTAGGTGGCATAAAAAATGAGTTAAAACGTGCTGTGTCGTTTTGTCTCACTTTTGAAGGAATGTGTGTCACAAGTTGTTGCAGTTAAATTACTAGCTGCTTTCAGCGCAAAAACGGGTCCATCCCATTAAATCTGCAGCTGCGGAAACGGTGGTGCCAAAGAAAATAGTCGGCTTGTTTTCGACCAAAAAGTCAGTGATGGTTTCGTTAACAAGGGTTGATCCTGTGACAATAAGCAGGTCCGCTGAGTCGATAGCTTTTGCCGTGTCAGCAGGGCCTTCAATAATTATTCCGCATTTGTTGACGCCGATGTTGTCGGGATCCAAATCAACAACTCTAAGATCGAATTTAGGGGCAAAAGCTTTAATCATTGCCGGCTGATATCCTATTTGTGTGATGCGGATTTTGCCGTATTTTTCCATAACATATTCAGCAAATTTAGGAGCGCAAAGGGCTGGTCCTTCATTGCGACAGTGAATAGTATGATCAGTTTGCCCTAAATTAGATTGAACTGCATTAAGGGAGGATACGAATATTGCACGGCGAAAGTTGTTTTCAAGTTTCATTTCGCAAACTTCCCGAAGCGAAGTGCTGAAATCTCCAAAACGGTCTGTGAAAGCTTGTCCTTTGGAACCGCGGAATTCTGCTTCCATCAGTTTTTCTTTACCGCGCAGCAAAGGAAAATCATCACCTTCAGGGTTGCCTATAGCTTCTTCTGTGCTCAGTATTCTGGCTGTAATGGAAATGTTTTCATCAAGAATACCTTCTTTTTCCCAAATTTTGCGCGCTTTTTCCTGAATCTGATTTAAAATTGATTTACTCATTTTATGCCTTAATTCTTTGAAGTTATATTCTCAGCCATTAATTTAATTGTCGGAGACTTTTTTTAAAACAACAAACATTGCAACCGATACTGCGCCTATAATCATCGAAAGTACTATAGCTCTTTCAAATTCACCATTGAAAACAGAATTGTATATTTCCAGTGAAAGAGTGTTTGTTCTGCCTATAATGTTCCCGCCAAGCATCAATGTCATACCGACTTCGCCAAGTGATCTGCCAAGTGCCAGCAACATCCCTGCTGCAATGCTGCGTTTGGCATATGGCAGTAATACCCGCAGAAGAATTACAGTTTCTGATTTTCCAAGTACTGCCGCTACTTCGCTAAGTCTAGCTGCTTCTGCCGATTTAAGTGCGGCTTGAATCGGCTTTACAGCTAGAGGAAGTCCCGCAATGAATGCAGCAACCACCAGCCCGGGAAAACTGAAAATGATGTTGTCTCCGAACAAAGGGCTCATCGGTCCGCTTCTGCCTAGCAGCAGAAGAAGTCCGAAGCCCATTGCAACGGGTGGAAAAACAAGTGGCATTGTCACAGCTGTATCCATGATATTGTTAAGAGTTCCATGCGAACGGGCAAGCCAGCACGCAAGAGGAATTCCGAGCAATATCTGCAGGAGTCCGGAAACAGCCAGAACTTTACCCGAAAGAATAAGCGGGCGCATTGTTGAGCTGTCTGAAAGGATAGCCGTGAAATCCATTAATTAACCTACATGCCGTGTTTGGCAGTAATTTTAGCCGCTTCCTCAGTTGTGAGGAATTTTAAAAAGTCTTCACAGTCTTTCTGATTTGCGGAGGTTTCCAGCTGACCGATAATAATGTTGATAGGAGAATAATCTTTCTGATCAATAAGAACATACCCGCCGATTGAGTTAGCGATTTTGCGTGCATGTGTAAGATTGATAAATGCGTAATCAACTTCTCCTGCAACAACATATGATGCGGATTGCGGAACCGTGGCAACAATGAGTAATTTTGACTCGATTTTATCGTATATTCCCGTGTTTTTGAAATATTGCAGAGCGGCCTTTCCATAGATGGCCCGATTGGTGTCAGGAATAGCTATACGGGTCACTTTAGCATTCAGCAGGTCAGTTTTATCATGAAAACTGCTTCCTTTTGGAAATGCTACAACAAGTTTGCCGTTGCCTATTTTGTGTGTGGTTTTGAAAGGCAATTTTGCTTTTTTAAGGAAATTAGCATCACCGAGAACCATATCGACTGCTCCGCTGACACTGGCCTGCGCCGTAACGCGAGACATATTGCCGTAGATGCGTTCAATCTGGTTGCCGGTTTCTTTTGTGTAGGTATCGGCTAAGTCGTCAACAAGTGAACGGTAACCTGCACCGGAAGCGAGTATCATTTTAGATTGAGCTGCCGCAGGAATGCATAGAACTAATAAAAAAATCAGAAACAGTTGATTGATACGCATTACATGTTCTCCACAAGTTCATATTGATTAGGAATTACATAGTTTATATTCCGGCGTGCGTTCTGCCTTTCCAGCCATTGCGGTGAGGCAATTCCGTTTTCCATTACAAAAATTTTGTCTGCGAGGTAGTAAGCTTCTTCCAGATCATGCGTGACATGAATTATCGGGATGTTCAGTTCTTTTTTGAGCTCTCTGAGTTCACGGCGTAATGATTCGCGCGTAGCGATATCAAGTGCTGAGAATGGTTCATCAAGTAGGAGCAACACCGGCTCACGGGCCAACGCCTGGCAAAAAGCCGCGCGCTGTCTTTCTCCGCCGGAAATACCGGAAGGTTTGCGGTCTGCAATGTGGGCAATGCCGAATTTATTAAGCAACCCTTGGACACAGTTTTTATCCACCGCTGCGAAAGCGACATTTTTGCGAACCGTCAAATGAGGAAAAAGAGTATATTCCTGAAAAACCAATCCTAAACCTCTTTTCTGAGGTGTTGCATGAAAATTTTTTGAAGTATCATTCCAGCAGACATTCCCGAGTGAAACAGTTCCTTCATCAGGAGACTCAAGGCCTGAAATAATTCTGACTAAAGTACTCTTGCCTGCTCCGGACGGCCCGACAATGGCTGTAAGAGTTCCGGCGGGACAGGAAAGAGAAACATCCAATGTAAAGTTTGCAAGTTTTTTGCGAATATCAAGATGAAGAGTCATCGACGCCTTCCGTTGATGTAGTTAATGGCAAGCAGAGCAAGAAAGCTGACCGGAATTATTGCAAGCGACATATACAGAGCGTCCTGATAGCGCATAGCTTCCACAGCCTCATAAATTGCAATGGACGCAACCTTTGTAGAACCCGGAATACTGCCGCCGACCATGAGAATTACTCCGAACTCACCAAGGCTGTGTGCAAACACAAGCATCGCCGCCGCAGTAAGTCCCGGAATACTGTTAGGCAGGACTACGCGGAAGAAAGTAGCAGTAGGAGAAAGTCCGAGAACTGCGGAGTTCTCAAGCAATCTGATATCCAGTTTGTCAAAGGCGGCGCGCATGGGTTGAACCGCGAAGGGGAGATTATAAACCAGCGAAGCCACTAAAATTCCTGAAAAACTGAAAACCATTCGTTCGCCGGTAGCATCTCTCCAAAGTCCTCCCAGCGGACCTTGGGGACCCATCAGAATGAGGAGCCCGAACCCAAGGACCGTGGGAGGCAAAACCATAGGAAGAGAGACAACAGCATCAAACAGACTTTTTCCACGAAATCGGCAAAACGCCAGTATGTATGCCGTTGGCGCTGCAACAACCGGAATGAACAGGGTTGTTGCAACGGCCAGTTTGGCAGACAGAACGAGCGGGTAAAAATCCATGTTATTCGTATCCGTATTTGCTCTTGATAGCTTTAACTTCAGGGCCAGCTAAGAATTTAACGAATTTAGCAGCAGCGTCTTTATGCTCTGAAGACTTAAGTACACAGGCAGCCTGCACAACCAGAGGAGCTTCTTTTACAACGGTAAAGAATCCTTTTTTACCTTCGTCTGTGAAAACGGAGGAATATGCACAGAAACCTGCATCAGCCGCGCCGGTTGCAGCATACTGAAATGTCTGAGAAATGGACTGAGCATATGCCAGTTCAGGTTTTACTTTTTCCCAGAGATTAACTTTTTTAAGAGCGTTCATAGCTGCAGTTCCGTAAGGAGCCGTCTCTACGTTTGCGATAGAAATCTTTTTCAGTTTCGGATTAACAACAGCTTTCTGCCAAGGAGCGGAGCCGAATTCTTTGTTAAGAGACCAGAAAACAAGTTTACCGTTTGCATATACAAAAGGTTTTTCCGCAAGACCGTCTGCAAAAAGTTTGGCTGGGCGTTTTTCATCTGCAGCAAGGAAAACATCGAACGGTGCGCCATTGGTGATCTGTGCGTAGAGTTTTCCTGTTGATGTATAAGTTGCCTGAACTTCGAGTCCTGTAGCTTTTTTGAAAGCCGGGATAATCTCCTGCATTGCCGGAGTAAAGTTTGCAGCCTGCCCGATAAGCAGGTCAGCAGCATTTGCCGCAATAGGCAGAGCCAGAAGTACTGTAAGAACTAGTGTAAGAATGCGTTTCATCGTAAAATCTCCAATTTCATTGTGATTATGTCAAATTATGACTATTAGACGATCAAACACTTATGCAGGTCTGATGAAAGAAACAATGCCGTCACGCTAATTATAAAAAACGTGATTCTACGAAGGGATATTTTATGGGAACAGGTAAATTAGCCCCGTGTAAATTCTTTGATGTGCCGGATAATATTAAACATCTGGACACAAAAATGCTTGATTCTCTTGAGTCAGCTTATCGCTTATGGCGGGATGAATCCGGGCGAGCTGACCACTTGAGATCACGTACACGAGTCTTTTGTCTGTTTCTTATATTGCGGCATACCGGTGCGAGGCTTGGCGAAATTCTTAAAATGGATGAGAGAAAAAGTATAAATTTCGGACGTGCGACAGTCACTCTCGGAACAGAGAAATTCAGCCGCGAAGTTCCTCTGCCGCAAAATGTCTGCCGTGAACTTAAAGCTTTGATTGAAGGCCCGATGGGAATGGGACTAGAATCTCAGGTTTTTCATCTTGATCCGGGCTATGTGCGGCGTATTTTTTATGACAGGGCTGAGGCGTGTAGCCTCCCCCGTGCATTAGGTGCTCCAAGTGTGCTAAGGCGGTCCCGCGCTGTTGAGCTGCTCAGAAACGGAGTGCCGCTGGGGGTTGTACGTAAAGTACTTGGCCAATCTTCGGCAGATCTGTCAGCCGTTTATCAGGAGTGGTCTGAAGGTGATGTGCAGAACATTGTCCGGCGGATGGCTCTTGAAGAATCTTCCTTAAAATCCAGTGCCCGTAATACCTTCATAGGGCATGTCGCACAGATCCGTCGCGATGGAATCCTTGCTGACGTTGAATTTGAGACTGCTGAAGGGTTGCGAATAAGTTCGGTAATTACCCTTGAGAGTCTATATAAACTTGATCTTGAAGTAGGAGTTCCCGTTTCTGCAACGATTAAAGCTCCGCTTGTTTCTGTCCGGCCTGCGGAAGGTTGTACTTCCAGCACACGAAACTGTGTTATTGCAACGGTTACAGAAATAAAAAGTACTGAAATACTTGCCGAAGTTTCCGGCGAGACAGCGTCCGGAACAAGGTTATGTGCGCTTGTCGCCTCATGGAGTATCGACGAAGAAGGGATGAATGTTGGCGATAAGATAGAATTTTGTTTTAAAGCATTGTCCATTGTCCTTCATGTAGTTTAAGATTAAGTTATAATTAATTGAACGTTGCCGCAATTTCCCAGTTGTGGTATTTTGCGTAGAAATTAAAATAAACAATGGAGTATACATTATGAGCGAAAGAACCGGAGTAATTACTTTCCAAGGGAATCCCCTCACACTTATCGGGGCTGAAGTAAAAGTCGGAGATAAAGCACCTGATTTCAGCGTGACTGATAACGGTCTGGCTCCTAAAACTCTTGCTGATTACAAAGGAAAAGTGCTTATTTTGAGTGCTGTTCCTTCTCTTGATACACCGGTATGTGACATGGAAACCCGCAGATTCAACAACGAAGCTGCAAAGCTGAGTGATGATATTGCAATTTTGACTCTAAGCATGGATCTTCCGTTTGCTCAGGCTCGCTGGTGCGGAGCTGCCGGAGTGGAAGCAGTTAAGACCCTCTCCGATCACAAAGACGCATCCTTCGGTGAAGGTTACGGATCGTTGATCAAAGAACTTCGTCTGCTTACCAGAGCAGTGTTTGTTGTCGGCAAAGACGGCGTTGTTAAGTACGTTCAGTATCTGAAAGAAATCACAGAAGAACCGGATTACGATGCAGCATTAGCCGCAGCTAAGAAACTCGTTTAGATTAAATTAGAATCGACTTTAAGAAGCCCCTTGCAGGATATCCTGCAAGGGGCTTCTTTTTTTATGAAATAGTAGAAATTTTATTTGTAAGCACTCTGTTGAATATGAGGTGTGTTAATATTGAAGTAATAATAAAGTTATAGTGTATGGGGTAAAGATATTAATACATGCTCCGATAAATCCTTTAATATTGCGGTTATTTGGTGTCTAAAAAGTGTTTTTGGGCATAATTAAACAGTTTAAAGGAGAAATTATGAAACGTTTAATGAGTGTCGTGTTGTCGATGGTTGTGGTTTTGATGATGTGCGGTGGGGCAATGGCGGAGGATTTTAATGCACAGGGGAGTACTTTAGTTCCTAGTTTATATTTTGACTTTATGGCTGCTAATAATTGGACTTCCCCATATATAATTATCAGCAATATTACAGCCGAGAAAGTTCAATGCAGAGTTACAATGTATAATCATGATGGAAGTGATGTGACTTCATTAGGTTATGTAATGACTGGAGGAACAAATTGGGTTGCTGTCTCACATGGTGTTGGCGATTTTGATCTTCCTGCTTATTCTTCACGAATTTACAGTTTGCTGCCAAGTGGTGGGACAAAAGCAATCGTTGGGTATGCAACTATTGAATGGAAGTCTGATAACGTAAAATTGAGGAAGGCTTTGGTCGGTGGAGTGATGCGTTATCGTGCTCATCCAGGAGGAGCCGCCGAATCTCAAGTGCTTATTAACCACGGTGATCCTTTCTAAGTCGATTAATATTAACGGGCAAAGCCATCCGGTGAACTGCTTTGCCCGTTTTTTTCTTCCCATCTTTCATTCTCCACCACTCACCCATTGCCAATCCCCCATCCATTAAATAAAAGACTCACTCGTTAGTTCCAAACTAAACGCAATAGCCATTACATTGTCATTTGTCATAGATAAAACTATTTATGCTCATCTAGACATAATAAAATTCATCTATGGAGTGACATATGAATCTTGAAATCCACATGGCATCAAAAGCAGATACAGATTTGCATGACGATTCAATAGGGTCATATTCTTATGAAGAGTTCTATGAAGCTGCTCGGAGGTTTCATGGATATCCTGCTCCCGGGTTGATGCTCGGTGGTTATATGATGGAAGAAGCCCGCAAGCATCTTCCAGAAGGAACACTTTTCGATGCCATCAGCGAGACTTCCTGGTGTTTGCCGGATGCTGTGCAGATGCTCTCTCTTTGCAGCATCGGTAACGGTTGGCTCAAGATCAAAAATCTCGGAGTTTACGCTCTTTCACTCTACGATAAATATACAGGCAAGGGTGTGCGCGTCCGTGTCGACCCCTCAAAACTTGAAGAATGGCCTGAAATTAAATCTTGGTTTCTTAAGGAAAAGCCCAAAAAAGAGCAGGATACTGAAAAACTGCAAGCTGAAATCCGCATGGCAGGGGCTTCCTTATGCACCATTGAGATTGTTCAGATAAAGCCGGAAGTAATGGGTCATCGCAGTAAGGGCGGCATAACTATCTGTCCGTTGTGCGGCGATGCGTATCCCGGATCATTCGGTGCTATCTGTCGTACCTGTCAGGGAGAAGGCCCATATCTTGAGCGTGAGTCCGGTCGGCAGTTTAAGATGGAAGATCTGCCTAATGGATTAAAATCTGTTCCCATCAGCGAGGCTGAAGGTAAGAAGGCCGTTCATGACATGACCCGCATTAATCCTGGCGACAGCAAGGGGCCTGAGTTTTTCAAAGATCATAATTTCAGTGCCGGAGATGTGTGCCGCTTACAACTTATCGGCAAGAATCATATTTATGTTGATGAAGGTGACATTCCTGCCGGTGAATGGGTGCATGAAAATGAAGTTGCCGAAACCTTCGGGCGCATCATGGCCGGAGAAGGTGTAGTTCAGGAAGGAATGCCGCGCGAAGGAAAAGTTAATCTGGTGGCGGAGCAGGATGGAGTTCTTGTTACCAACCTTGAAATGATGACTCAGTTCAACTTTGTACCGGATGTAATGGTCGCGGCCCGTAAAAGCGGATCTCTTGTAAAAGCCGGTACGCGCCTTGCCGGAACCAGAGCTATTCCTCTTTATCTTTCCCGTGATAATTTTTCCAGAGCTCTTTCTGTCCTGAACGGCGAACCTTTGTTCAAAATTGCTCCGCTGCGTAAAGCCAAAGTCGGTTTACTCATTACCGGAGATGAAGTTTTCAACGGATTGATTGAGGATAAGTTTGAAGCAATCATTAACGCAAAAATTCATGCACTCGGAAGTGAAGTCATTTGTACAATGATTAAACCGGACAGCCGCGAACAAATACGTAATGCAGCAATATCGCTGATGGATAAAGGTTGTGATCTGATTATTACAACTGCCGGAATGTCTGTAGATCCTGATGATGTTACCCGGCATGGATTGAGAGATGCCGGAGTGACAGATATTCATTACGGAGTGCCTGTTCTGCCCGGAACTATGCTGATGCTCGCCCGTGCAGGTGGTGTTCAGGTTATAGGTGTTCCTGCATGTGCTCTTTTCTTTAAAACAACCAGCCTTGATCTTGTCCTGCCGCGTATGCTTGCCGGGCAGACTTTAACTCGTAAAGACCTCACTGCTTTCGCTGATGGCGGATATTGTATGGAATGCAAAACTTGCACCTTCCCCAAATGTCCTTTCGGAAAATAAGGAGGATGAAATGCAGGATATTACTGCTAATCCGGACTTTAGTTACCTGAATGATCCGTCTGCCGTTGATGGGCACAGTCCTACAATACGTCTTCATCTTTGGCTTGAAGGAGATGAAGGAGTGTTTTTCGGGTACGGTCGTTTGCAACTCTTAGATCAGATTGAAAAATGTGGTTCTTTGAAAAAAGCAGCTGAGGAACTTGGAATGTCGTATAGAGCTGCATGGGGGAAAATTAAGCAGACCGAACAGGTGCTCGGATTTCAGCTCATTGAGAGGATTGGATGCAGGCGCAGCGGGTATCGTTTAACCGAAGCAGGGCGGCTTGTGCGTGATAAGTTCTTCGAATGGTTTAAACAGGTTGAATGCGATGCCAGACAACGGGCAGACGAAATTTTCCCGTGGCGTTCAAAAAGTTTCGGAGAATCTTGATATGATTATATGTGTTATTTTTAACATATTGCAATCATTGACTTTATTTAACTAATCTTCTTTAGTGTAATAATCAACACAACTATCGGGCGAAAAGCAGCCAAGGGTGCTCTCTGTCCGGTAAAAATTAGGAGGTTCTCCATGAATATTTCACGGCGCGGCTTTATGAAGCTTGCCGGGATAGGCGTGGCAAGCATCAGTTTGAGCCAGATGGGGCTCGATCTTTCTCCGGTCAAGGCTTACGCCGCCGGACTTAAGATCGAAGGATCTCAGGAGTTTATCTCCATCTGTCCATTCTGCGCAGTCAGTTGCCATTTTATCGCTCATGTAAAAGACGGTAAAATTGTCAGCACCGAAGGTGACCCTGATTATCCGGTCAGTGAAGGCGCACTCTGCGCAAAAGGCGCAGCAATGCTGTCCATGCACAACAGCCATCACAGATTGCAGAAACCTAAATATCGCGCGCCTTACAGCGATAAATGGGAAGAAAAAGAATGGGATTGGGTTATCGATCGCATTGCTAAAAACGTTAAGAAAACCCGTGACGCGGACTTCAAAACTCACAATGCTAAAGGGCAGGAAGTTAACCGCGTAGAATCCATCTTCCATCTCGGTTCCTCGCAGATGGATAACGAAGAGTGTGCATTAGTCCATCAGGGAGTGCGCGGTCTCGGCCTGGTGCATTTCGATCATCAGGCAAGGATCTGACACAGCGCAACAGTTGCGGCTCTGGCAGAGTCGTTCGGGCGCGGTGCGATGACAAACCATTGGTGCGATATTGAAAACGCAGATGCTATCATGATTATCGGTAGTAACGCTGCGGAGCACCATCCTATCTCCTTTAAATGGGTCTTACGGGCCAAAGACAAAGGTGCCACTGTTATGCATGTGGACCCTAAATTTTCCCGTACCTCCGCAAGAAGTGATTTTCATGTCCCTCTCCGTTCAGGAACGGATATCCCGTTTATGTGCGGTATGATCAATTATGTTCTTACCAACAAGCTGTACTTTAAAGAGTACGTTACCAATTACACCAATGCTGCATTCATCGTAGGGAAAGATTACAAGTTCAAAGACGGACTATTCTCCGGCTACGATGCGAAAACACGCACATACGATAAATCTAAGTGGGCGTTTGAGCTTGACGATAAAGGTGTGCCGAAGCGCGATCTTACTTTGAAAGATCCCCGCTGTGTTTTCCAGATGCTTAAAAAGCATTACTCTCGCTATACTTTGGATAATGTTTCCAAAACAACCGGTGTCAGCGAAGATAATCTCCTAAAAGTCTGGAAGACTTTTGCCGCAACAGGTAAGAAAGATAAAGCCGGAACTATTATGTATGCACTGGGGTGGACTCAGCATACTGTCGGCGTGCAGAATATTCGCAGTAGTGCGATGCTTCAGCTCCTTCTTGGTAATATCGGTGTCGCGGGTGGCGGTATCAATGCTTTGCGCGGTGAACCGAATGTTCAGGGATCTACCGACCACTGCATTCTCTGGCATATCCTGCCGGGATATCTGCCTATGCCTAAAGCAAGCCTCTCGACCTTTGAAGATTATACCAAGGCAACAACGCCTGTAAGCAATGATCCTCAAAGTGCGAACTGGTGGCAGCATAAGCCTAAATATATGGCTAGCTTGCTCAAGTCATGGCGTGGCGATAATGCTACTGCCGAGAATGGTTTCGGCTACAAGATGCTGCCTAAAGCGGATGACGGTGAAGATTATTCCTACATCTACATTTTCGACCGGATGTACAAGGATCAAATCCGTGGCGGGTTTGTTTTTGGTACCAATCCGGCTCAAAGTGTGCCGAATTCCAATAAAGCCCGCAAGGGGCTGGATAATCTTGACTGGCTGGTTGTCGGTGAACTGCATCATACTGAAACATCTGACAACTGGCATCGCCCGGGTGTCGATCCTCTGAAGAATAAGACCGAGGTCTTCCTTCTTCCTTCTGCTCAGCGCGCTGAAAAAGCCGGTTCCATCAGTAACAGCGGTCGCTGGCTGCTGTGGCACTATAAAGCATGCGAACCTATGGGACAGAGTAAGAGTATGGGGCAAATGTACGTGGAAATTATTAACCGCGTTCGTGACTTATACAGTTCCAAGGATGGTGCATACCCTGATCCTATCCTGACTCTTGATTGGCCTTCTTACTATGATGCCGAAGATGTGGCTCAGAGAATTAACGGCAGATTTACCAAAGACGTTGAATTCAAAGGAACGAAATATAAGAAAGGACAGCAGGTTCCTTCATTCGTTGCTCTTGGTGATGACGGTTCCACTTCCAGCATGAACTGGCTCTATGCCGGCAGCTACACTGAAGAAGGTGGAAACAAGGCAAAACGGCGCAGTCTGGAACAGACTCCTATGCAGGCTAAGATCGGTTTATTCCCGAACTTCGCATGGTGTTGGCCTGTTAACCGCCGTATCCTTTATAACCGTGCATCTGTTGATGCAAACGGTAAGCCTTGGGCTCCTCAGAAAGCTGTTATTGAATGGAACGGAACGAAGTGGGAAGGTGATGTTCCTGACGGTGGCTGGCCGCCGAATGCAACTGGTAAGGGGCGTTATCCATTTATCATGCGTACGGAAGGACACGGACAATTATACGGAACAGGTCTTAAAGACGGCCCTATGCCTGATCATTATGAACCGGCAGAAACTCCGCTTAAGAGTCATCCATTCTCTAAACAGCTTAGCAGTCCATGTTATAAGAGTGTTAAGAGTGATATGGATAAGCTTGCAGAACCCGGGGATAAACGATTCCCTATAGTTCTGACTACTTATAGTATGACAGAGCATTGGTGTGGTGGCGGTGAAACCCGTAATATTCCTCCGCTTCTGGAAGCTGAACCTCAGCTTTATGTGGAAATGAGTCCTGAACTTGCCAAAGAAAAGGGTATTGCCAACGGTGATGCTGTTATCGTGGAAAGTATTCGCGGCAAAGTTGAAGCGATTGCGATGGTAACTGTTCGTATGACTCCGTTTAAAATCAAAGGCAGAATTATCCACGAAGTGGGTATGCCGTTCTGTTTTGGATGGACAACAAAAGGAGTAGGTGACGCAACTAACCGTCTGACTCCGGCTGTAGGTGATCCGAACACTACTATTCCTGAGTATAAGGCCTCTCTTGTGAATGTTCGCAAAGCGAAAAAAGTCACAGAGCTTGTGTAATTCGCAACTAAGCCGGGTCAGCAGACCCGTCCGATATGGAGTAAAAAATGCCTAAAGCATTCTTTGTCGATACATCGAGATGTACGGCTTGTCGCGGTTGCCAGATAGCCTGTAAGGAATGGCACGATCTACCTGCGACAGAAACAAAACAACGCGGTTCGCATCAGAATCCACCTGAGCTGAACGCTTCTACTTATAAACTGGTTCGTTTTAGCGAGCATCGTATCGATGGCAAAGTCGAGTGGTTTTTCTTCCCCGAACAATGCCGTCATTGCCTTGATGCTCCTTGTAAAGAAATTGCCGATGGTTATGTGGAAGGTGCGGTAGTTCAGGATAAGAAAACAGGTGCAATTATATACACTGATCTTAGCAAGCAATTGAGTGAAGCACAGTGCGACGAAATCACCGAAGCTTGTCCTTACAATGTCCCGCGCCGTAATTCCGGCACTGGAATGATGATGAAGTGTGATATGTGTATTGATCGTCAACAGGCAGGTCTTATACCTATGTGTGTAAAGACTTGTCCTACCGGAACAATGAACTTCGGTGATCGTGAAGAGATGCTCGCATTGGCGGAGAAAACTCTTGTGAAAGTAAAAAAAGACTACCCGAGAGCCTCAATTGTTGATGCGGACGATGTTAACGTGATCTATCTGGTCATGGATAAGCCGGAACTCTACTATGAGTTTGTGACGGCTGATAATTCAGACACAGGAGTCGGTAAGGGCATGACCCGCAAGAATTTTCTTGCAGGTCTGACAAAACCGGCAAAGCGTATCTTCGGATAGTTGTCTTTATAACCCGAGACCCGGATTTATCCGGGTCTCGTTTTAAAGCAGGACCAGATTCCCATGAAAAAAAATCAATCCACTCCATCCAATAAGCATGATGTTCGAACAGGGCTCCTTGCTTTACGTGAACAGACTCCCGCTTTGAAAAATATTTTTGATGCCTTCGGTCCGATTGCGATGGCACAGGAAGATGGATGTAAGTTAATAGAAAAATGGAATAATTTCACCATCCCGGAAGCAGATGCTTTGCGCTTTGAGCAGGGGGTACCCCTTTTTTCAGATATGGATATGCCTAACTTTGAAGATTACTATGCAGACGTTTTTTGGGCGACCAGCGTTGCTGTGGCGGAAGGAATGCCTGCGCTTGCTGAAAGAGTAAGTATGATCAGAGCTGACTTGCAAGGCCGTGCCGATATGAATGAGCTTGCAAAAGCTGTGTGGGAAGAAGATAACGAAATAATTGAAAGTGTCGCGAAAAAATCAAATCTTGATGGCTCAGTTTTGTTGATGCTGGCATCGCTTGCAATAAAACCTTTCATGACCCGCCTGAAGGATGAAGCCATAGCCAAGATTGAAAAAATGCAGTGGAGCAAGGGGTATTGCCCTATATGCGGATCTTTTCCAGATATTGCACTTCTTAAGAAGCAGCTGACGGAGAATGCCGAGTATATGGCCGGACATGGCGGTCAACGCTGGATGCATTGTTCCTGCTGTGATCACCAGTGGCGCATTAAACGAAATATTTGCCCATGGTGTGAAAGTGAGGATTATTCGAAACTAAGGTACCTACAATCCGATGAGCGCAAAACAGAGCGTGTTGATATTTGTGATAATTGCAAACATTATTTTGTAACTATTGATACTCGCGAGCTTTCCGAAATGCCGGATGCCCGGATAGCACCGCTTGGGCTGGTTTATTTGGATATTAAAGCACAGGAAGAAAATTTCACACCTATGGCTCAAACGCCTTGGAATGTACTTTGACCAATTCTTTCTAATAAGTAATGGTTTATATAACAGTCTGAACAATAGCAGTGTTGTAGAAAAGTACAGATCACAATGCAGCAAGGCTTGACCGTGACTAATTCCCAGTATATTCAGTTTTTCAAATGAGTGCCAACGTAGCTCAGTTGGTAGAGCAACTGATTCGTAATCAGTAGGTCGTCAGTTCAACTCTGATCGTTGGCTCCATAAGCAAATCAAGGGTTTACATGTAAAGTGTAAGCCCTTTTGTTTTATCTAAAATATAGTTTATCCCCATTTTTGTCCCCATTATTGTCCTTTGTTACTCGTTTGTGCTTCTTCATATACTCCCGAAATAGATGTTTTATCTGTAACTACAAAGAACAGATAATAACTGTCGCAGAAATCATGTCTTAATTCCTTTATTCATTTTTAAAGACGTAAAAATAATTTGTTAAAATAATGCAAGCTTTGTTTTAATTGAACTTATTGTTTTAAACTTAAAAGTATGTTTAAGGTGTTCCCACTAATGCATGGCAGGGGCATTTGGGTAAATCAAAAGTCTTAGATGTACTAAAAAGAATATTGCAATTGTTCACATCTTAAAGATTTTTGTTTCGCCTCAATTGTTAAAAACATCCCTTAATAACAGAGAAGTCACGTTAAGGGATTTAGCGAAAGGAAATAGTATGGTAAAAGTTCAAACCTCTCTTATTGATTTAGCAGAAAAATTACCTCCCATTATCAGCCGTAGTCATGTTGAAAGGTTTCTTGGTGGGATTATATCCTCTAAGAGTCTTGCCAATCTGGACAGCCTTGGTGAAGGGCCTCCCCGAGTGAAAGTAAGTGGTAGAGTTGCCTATCGAACCGAAGAACTACTTTCATGGTTGAGTGCAAGAAGTTTTGCCATTGAAAAGGGGGAAGGCCATGTCTCAAGGTAAGCTTAAATTGGTCGGTGCAAATGGCGGTGCTAACGCCTCGTCAACCGTTAATGCTGCTGCAATTGCCGCGGCGAATCGCGGCGCGGTTGACGGAGCAAATAGAGTCTCTCTGAAATCTGTTTTTACTAGCCTCACCAAAAATATGAATGCGGTCCTTTCTTTTCTGATCAGGGAATACGGTATTGGGTCATGCTTCAAAGTAAGGTGTATTGATATTCATTACGCAACAGGTGTTAGTGTTGATACTGTGCAGAGAATATTAACAAAATTTGCGTATGAAGGGTTCCTGACGAAAAGGAAAATTCGGGACGGACGTTTTCAAGGGCTTGAGATTAACTTGAAGCCAATTTGCAACCATTATCAGAATTATATTTTGAATGAGGCGTCAGTTGCACTCGCAACCGTTACGGGTTTCCAGTCTAGTATAGTAAGTAGTTTTAATAAATCTACTTACTCTGAAGAGGCTTTGAAAATTCTCGCAGTGACTGATGAAGAAATTAAAAGCAAATATCCTTCTGTTGCAGGAATTGGATTTGGAACTGACCAACTGCGACAAATTGTCGATAAAAGAGACAAGTACGGCGAGCATCTTAACATGCTGCTGATGTCTTTAGAGTATGTTAATTATGAAATTGAAAATGGGGGATTCAAAGATAGTAAGGGTAAGCCTGTTGAAAAGACCCTTGGTTATATCTTTCAAGTCCTTTTACGCGCGGGGAGGCTAAGTAAGCCTGAAGGGTTCAAAACAGCTGAAGAGCAAGCTGCTGATGAAGTTGAAGAGCAATTGAGAGCCGTTAAAGAGGCAAAGAAGCGGAAAATTGATGCCTTATATGAAATCTGGCTGCATGATCTTTCAGACGAGGAGAGAGAAGCAATACTTCAAAAAACCAACACGCCTTCCACAAGATACTTACGGCACTATTGGGATACGAACATTTATGGGCAGAAAGGAGGTGGTAATGACTGAGCGTAAAAGTATTACCATTTTCGTAGATCTGCCGGAACATCTACGCGACAAAGAGATGATCGCGGAGTCCAGCGGGGCAATGTATTATCTTTTTGAAAAAATACCTAATCTTCCGAAGGTTCCAGATTATCTGGATAAGGATTTGAAGACCACGCGCATCAAACTAAGTCCAGCAGCGCAAAGATATTATGCACTCCTGCGGCTAGATTTTGAAAGCGATCGGCATTTATTCATAACCGCGTATACCCTCCTTTCAAGTAAGCATAAATATTGGTGGAGAATCGAACTCGATAAATACTATCGTTGGAAGAAATGTTATTCGGAGGAAGAAATGCTCTAGCTGGTAGTCAAAAAGGAGTGCTGATTCTTTCAGTGCTCCTTTTTTGTGATTATGCCTATTTTCTATAATTAAAAGGCCCCTACGGGTATAGAAGATGTCCCCACGCCCTAAAACAGGCCCCCTACACCGAAAATTAAGGCCCCTACAGCATAAAATGATGTCCCTACAGCGATATGAGCTGTCCCTACGTTTTGAGCACTTATGAATATCTATCGGTTTAAGTTAATTATATTAGAGTGTTATTGTTTGAGTGGTCTGGGTAAATGTTGAGAACTGTGGTTTTTCAAAAATTAAGTGGTTTTTTATATATAAAAATAGGGGAAAAAGTAGGAGGCAGGATACGCATTTTGTCAGACAAAATGCCTCAGCTTCGCTTTCGCCTGTCTCGATTGCATCGAGATGGACTCAACCCCGAGGGTTTCGTCTAAGCTTTCCCTAAAGGGCCCCTGCTAAGAAAAAGGAGTAAGAAATGAAGGATGAGAGAATCATATTCAGATTAGATTCAAAGCTGTCTGAACAGCTTAAGAAAAGAGCCAAAAAAGAGAAGACCACTATATCTCAACTTGTGAGAGATATGGTTCGATACAATTTACAAGGGATAAGTCCCGTTGCACAGAAGGCTCTCACAGAAAGACATACTCAAATTATGCAGTGGATGCAGGAGAGTAGTCGAATAGGTGGTAACTTGAATCAAATTAGCTACGTTCTAAACGAGTCAGGCAAGCTTGATAGAGATGGTCTTGCAAAAAGTCATGAAGAGCTTCGAAAGCTGTTTTGTGAGACGATTAAGCGTATGCAGGGTGTTGGGTTGGAGATTCGGGGTGCCTTACTTTAAGCTTTGCATGAGAAGTTTTTTTTGTTTCTTGAGTTCGCAAATCTTGTTTAGGCAGACTCCATGGTGAGTGTAGATTTTTTGTCGAATTGCAGATTGGATTTTATCCTTTAGTCCAACTGGACTGAGTATTGTGATTCCAAGTCCAGTTATTAGTAATGCGATTAATTCGACATATATTTTATATTCAGCAAGTTGCGGCTCAAGAGTGTTCCAATTTATGCTTTGGAAGTATATATGGACTCCATAGCATAGTGTTAAAAATGCAGATACAATAATAAATACAAGTCCATAGCAACATATGGTGCACTGCTTGTCAGCTTTCGACTTATGATTTTCAAGGTTAGCCAGATCTTTATCCCTTGCAGTTATTTTTTTGTTAGTTAGTTCGTTTTGAAGGGCTGTTGTTAATTCTTCAATTTTTTCTCTATCCTGTCTTTGCTCTTGGAGTAGGCGTTTTTTCTCTTCGTATTGCTTTTCTTGTCGTATCCTTTCAGCTTCTTTTTCTGTTCTATAGTATTCAAGCGAATCTCTTTGTAGTAACTCTAGGTTTAAGTCAATTGATTGTGCATTTACTTCTTCTGGATTGACGGTCTGTTCAACTAAATCAAAGATGATTTCCTGAACTAATCCTTTAGTTAGTTCTCCCTTTTCATGTTTTTCTAGAAGCATATCATATTGTGTTCCAAGATTTCTGTTAAAAATAGTAGAAAAAACTACCCGTGCTTTGGCCAACACGTGAGACGATGTAGGGAAAATATTTTTTTCAAATCCTTTATTTAGTTTAAACCAGAATTTATTGGTCACCCAATCAAGATAATTGGCTAGTGGTACGGATTCAGAACCTTTTACTAACTCGTGCCAAGCTGTTTTTAAAGTTAATTCTGTTCCAGTCAAAAAATGATATTTAACGTTGTAGAAATTTTTAGAATGGGACTCTCCCCGGAGGCAGTGAATTTTATTAAGGATAGTCAAAGAGCTGTTTATTTTTTCTTTAAATTTATTTTTTCTAGAATCGTCTTCATTAGGATTTTCTATAGAGGGTTCTTTCCAAAAGTCTTCAACTATTGTGTTTGTTATTTCTTCTGAAAGAATATTATGGGAGTATTTGGATTTATCAAAAATAAAGCTGTCATCAATACAGATACCGATCGTATTTAAATAGTGATAAAATTTAGTGCGTTTTTCAATAACGTCGCTTGTATTTTGGCATCCATTTACTATTGCTTTCATCGCAGAATTGTCGGGGCGCAGGGGCATTTTATTTCTAACAACAAGCATAGCATATGAAAAGAATGAGTCCACTTCGTCTTTCGTTTCAGGGAAAAATCGCAGTTTGATAAATTTTCCTTTCCCCATACTGTTTATCTCTTTCACAAAACTGTAGAAATCCTCGAAGTAAGATTTGAAAAGCTCACCGTTTAACCCGTAACAATGAAAGAGGATTTCTTGATCAAGAAATAAGGTTAGACTGCTTTTCCAGCGCTTAGCTTCTAACGGTTTGTCATTGTAAGTGAGTCCTGAGTATAAAATTACACCTTCACGTATTTCATTTAGCTCATTCAAGAATTGTTGGTCATTTTCATTGCTTAGTATGAATGAGCTAATGTATTCGGAGTATTTTTCGCCATTTTTCTCATTAAGCAGGAAAGCACAAAATGAGCTGATTGCATCCTTTTCCTGCAAAGTGGAAAGTGGTTGCTTTGTTTTGTTGTTTATATAGGTGATAAGGCGATCAAAAATCGCTTCATTTGTCGCTTGTCTCTCAGTGTATCTTGTATTAATTTCTGAAGCCTTTCCATTTGGATTATGTTCAATTGTAAATTCGTCCTTTCCTTGTTTTGAGCAGTAGTCATTCTTTTTAGAAAGGGAAATTAGCGCTGATTTCACCACAGCTTCAGGAACACGGATTCCAAAATTCTTGGCTAACTCGGCAGTAATTGTAGTGGAGGAAATTGAATATAATTTTTGTGAAAAAATTATTTCAACTATAAATTCTTGGAGTATGTCATATAAGTTTTTTTGTTCTTCAAATAATTCTCGAAACACAGCTAATGCCGCTAGGCGAAGATGGTCATCCATGTGGGAAACTCTCCTTAAAACCAAGGCTGATATAAAAACTAATAGCTTTGCATATATATTTGCGGGTACGAAATCAAGACTATCTGTTAATTAAGTTAATATATTAATATGTTCCAATTTAATCATTAAAAAGAAAATAGTCGGTTGTTTGTCTAAAGGGTGAGAATAAGATACTGCCGCAAAAATGTCGTCTTGGTGACCTTAAAGATGTTTATGCCTTTTTAAAAATGATGGAGGAGCTTGCGTACGTGGGAAAGTTGAAAATTTGATTTTTGACATAGCATTTTTTCTTTTAAAATTAAGACAATTTTTAGGCATAATTTTAACAACAACTGAATATCTTTAGCTCAAAATTTCTATAGCTTCACGCAGTAAATTGTTTTTCTTTTCTCGGTCTAAGTCGTTAAGAGCTATTTCAATTTCAGAGCGAGAATATCTATGATTCGCAACAGGAGAGATGGCTTCCGACAAATCGTTAATTGCTGAGTTTTTGATGTTATCTGGGAAAGATTCAGCTAGAGATTTAATTTGTTCCTTTGTCTTTTCAAAGAAAGCTTGATTCTCTGTGGCAATAACGAAAGCGCACATTCCAAGAATCCCTCTACTAGCAATTCCCAATCCTGTTTCATATTTGCCAGCCTTCTTTGTCCATTCAAAAAGTATCTCTTGCAGTTGTTCCGATAGTTCTGAATTGGCTTTTTGCCATGCATATTGGCAACAAGAAAAAATATTACTGGTAATACTGTTGGTTTCAAGGTGTGAAAATATTTCCTTGCTTCCTTCTGTGCAAATGAAAGCCCTAGATAGGCCAACAATATTTCCATTAAGTTCAAGAACTAGTTCTTCTGGGCAGTGAGGTGATTTTGTTAGGTTGATAAGCCCTTTAATTATTGAAGTTGTCCACATTGTTAATTCTGTACAAATTGGCAACTGGGAGCTGGCTGCTTGATTAAATGTTTTAATGTGATTGTCTTGGATTGACTTTAACCATTCAAGAATGTTCCAAAAATGATACTCGCTGCTATCAATAAACTCACTTTCTTGTCGTGATAGTTCTGCTGTTAACTCAAGAAATAGATACATGAAGCCTTGAGTGTTCATAGGTGAATACAAGGCGCTTAAATAACTGCCGTGGTTGTTTAAAAGTGGATAGTCAGGAATATTTTTTAAAACGGCACTGGTGAGCAAAAAAGAACTATAAGATATCTGTGCAAATAAGTATGATGTATCTTCTTTGATGTTATAAAGTGCATTTAGGGTAAGTTTTGAAAGTTGTTCGCTAGCGATTTGAACTACAGGCAATGAGTCTGGTGATCTCATTCTAGTTAGAGATATTTTGCATATTATTTCTGCAAATTTTACTAAATCATTAGGTTGAGATTGTAATGAATATTCTCTTGAAAGATCTCCAATGTCTCTAAGTCCGTTCATTACAACATCATCCATGCCAAGTGGCACTACGTTCATTATAGATCTTTCTAAGTATCCACAGGCGAGATTGGCATGTGTTTTCAAGTCGCGGTTTGAGGGATACTTGATTGACAAGTATATGTGAGAAACGGATTTTAAAGTCAACAAGGTTTGTTCTATATGTCTTTCATCTTTGTTAAATATTCCTGTTGCGATGTGCTTCCTCAACAGCTCTAAAGTATGTCGAATAAAAGTATCTTGGCTGTTGTCGTTGTGAAAAAGAAGATTACTTGAAAAAAAAGTTGAAGCTTTGGTTTCAACATATTCAATGTTAATAAAAGCAATGCATTCTAATGCCATATTAGAAACTTCGTAATCGCCTCTTGCGCTGTATTTATTGGCAAAGGCTATGGCGTGGTTGCATGCTGTAACAGCTTCTCTTGTCCAGAAGCTATGTATATCGAAATACGCTCTTAGAGGAATATCTACAGATGAATTGTTTTCAGTCAAAGAAAATAAGGGCCTCGCTCTCTCACTTCTTTTTTTCCAAGTTTGAAATCCTTTTTGAGTATTATTAAGAATAATTTCTAATTGCTTAGATGGGTTTATTAAATAAAGTGCTCGTTTGTATCCACACAGAAAAAAGACAAATATTGCGGTTGTTCCTATGGCTGAATTTGCTACTGCAAAAGTTGCCCATGGCGAGGCTGGGATCATCGATAGTGAAGCGATCGAGATAGCGAGTCCAAGAGATCCAGTTAAATAGAATAGTAGCTTTCTGTCCGAGCTGAACTTATGGAAAAGCCCGTGCGGAAGCCGCTCAATGTTAACTTGCATAGCAAACATCATAAACGAGAAGGCTATTGCAGAAGATCCCAGCAAGGCGCATCCTAGAGATAGAAATAAATCGGTTAGGGAGTTAAAACTATTTGAGAAAAACTCGTTACAGAACAGTCCGAAGTGCGGAAGTAAAGCAAAAGTGGATATATAAGTAATAACAAGGACTGTTAAGAATGTTTTTGAAGCGTATTTATTTGTAGCGATGCTAACATGGTATTGAAGCCAATGCCATTTGTTCCAAGCTTTAGCTTTCCATATTTCCGGTGATTTTTTTGTTTTTTGTTTTTCGTCTGTCATAACTAAGTGGTTATAGTTTTTATGTAACCGCTATAGTTATAACAAGATTGGATGGCTAGCAATGCCTTAGACTTATTTCAGAGTTTATATTGGAGGTTTTTTTATAGTGCTGTTAAAATGCTGACCCAATAAGTTCTTTCTCCCAGACCCCCATAACCTCCAATTTTTCAGCTAAATGCAAAGACCTGTCATAATGCTTTTCCCCGACTTCCTGTTTTCCATGATTGAAATGAATGTTGAGCAGGTAGCTAGGAACTTGCTTGTCAGCTAGCATGGTTCGGACTGTTCTGCGCAGGTCGCGCGGGGTCCAGTGCTCCATTTCTACCCGTTTGCAAAACCGTGTAATTGCTCTGCCAAGGCTTGGAAGTTCGCGCGGATCGCTTAGGCGTGTCGCATTGGGGAATAGATGAAGATATTTTGACTTGTTGGCTGAAACTATTTCTTTTGCCATATCTGTGAGCGGAACAACATGCTCACGTCCATTTTTCACCCTCTCAGCGGGGATAGTCCATAACCCTGCGTCAAGGTCGAACTCTGTGCGTTGTGCATGTAGAACCTCCATTACTCGTTGCCCACCTGTTGCTAATATCAATTGTATTGCTGGCTGGTTTGCTTCATGCCAGACAATTTTTAATTCTTCAGGTGTTAGGACTCTGTTAACGATTTTTTCAGATTTTGAATCTTTAGGGATAGCCGCAACAGGATTTGCGACAAGATCAAATGTGACATCCTGAGCCGAACGTGTGTAGTCGTGTTCTCGCATTATTCCAAAGTTGAATGCGCTATGAAGATATACACGAAGGTGGGAGGCCATAGAAGGGCCACGCCTGTATGTTTCCTTAAGTAAGGATTGGAGCTGTTTAGATGTTATGTCTTTTGCTTTAATATTTCTGCCAAGTGTTTCAACTGCGGCATATTTGCCCGTGAGTAAGGCCCGTTCGACTTCTTTCCAAGATTTCTTACCATGGCTTTTAAGGTCTTCGATATAAGTTCTAAAAAGTCTATCAACCGAGCCTTTTTGTGATTCTTCAAGCTCTATCTGTTTAACAGCTTCTCGCTCATGCTGAAGGCGATAGCTTTGATCACCTGCCCGAGCCTTGGCTTTTAGTTCTGCGGCTTTAGCTATAGCCATTTTCTCGCTGATTCCACTGGAAGCCCATCCATATGCTTCTTCAATTCGCTTACCATTTACCTGAAAGCGGATAGTGTAATATTTATCGGCTATTACTCCGTGTTTGCGGGTTTCATGCTTTCTGTAGCGCACTCCGCAATTTTTACCGAGCTCATCTTTTACGTTTATCCATTTCGTCATTTTGGCTTCCTTTGAATGTGCATCTGTCCCCATTTTTGTCCCCACTTTGAGTGGGAAGGGTGGGGATAGAGTTGGTCGATGTAGGAAGTGTATATCTCATTTATTGCTTTTAAACAAACGAATTTATGGAGCTGGTAGGAAACTGAGGGAATGGTGTTGGTAATGATTCGTAATCAGTAGGTCGTCAGTTCAACTCTGATCGTTGGCTCCAGTAAAGATTAAGCCTCACAGTGTGTTATCACGTTGTGAGGCTTTTTTGTTTGGGGTGAAAAGTGGAGGTGTACGCAAATCTCAAGCTTATAAACCAGAATCGAATTGAAAGAATATCTTAGATCAGAAGCTAGTTTAACGGCAGACTTCTTAAATTCTTCTGAATACTTTTGATTACTCATGAGCGTTTCGCCTGCATGAGCTGACCTTAACCTCTCGGGCTGTGTCCGTCATCTATAGAGCAGTTCAGAGGCCTAATTATTGGTCCTGTGTACTTCATTTCAAATCTACCTGTGGTTTTTTATATTACAGTTGTGTTCGTTAGTTGGCGAAGCAGTCCGTTCGCCAACCCGACATTCTTTGCTGAACAATATAGAAATCATAGTTTTTCAGCAATTGCCATAGCATCCTGTATCAGATCTTCTCTCGACTTCAATGCTCCTAATTCGTTTAATTCGCCCCCGCGTAGGACATGTGTTTCTTCAAAAAAGTTCAGCATTTCAAAAAAAGTATTATATCGATCAAATAGTTCGGTGAACATCTCTTCCGGTCCCCCTTGGGATTGTATAAAAACCAATTTTTTACCCCTTGGAAGCCGGTGTTTAACCTCTTTTTCTGCAAAATCTGGCATGAGGTATGAGTAGGTTCTGTCGATAAACTTTTTCAGTTGGGCAGAGATGTCGCCCCAGTACACAGGAGTTGCCATCATTATTACATCAGCCTTTTTCACCGCATCCAGAACGGGTGTAAGGTCATCCTTAAGGATACATATTTCGCTTTTATTCTTACAGGCTCCACAGGCCTGACAGCCTCTGAAATCTAAGCTATTCAGAAAATACCTGGTCACCCTGTTGCCTTTATCTTCAAGAGCGGAGGCTACGATCTCAGCCATTTGAGTGGAGTTCCCTTTTTTTCGTGGACTACCTAAAAGTGATACTATTTCCATCTTGCTTCTCCTATTGTAAATTGTTCTTGTGGGTTCTTGGATCAATCACTCAACCCATCGATAATGAAGGCGTTGATGTTAGTGGTTTCTTTTAACAGATATGCTTTCAGTGTATTGTCTCCATTTAATACCTTAGAAATTTTGCCATTATATGAGTGGATTTCTGAGGCGTTTATCCCCTTTTATCGGGGTTAGTTTTGTTTCAAAATCACCACGCCCGAATAGACCGGTCGTCTAGTGAAAGGGCTAAAAAAAATGCTACTCTATCATCATGCTGCTGATACTTGATTTTGTGTGTTCTACTGCGTTACGCACAGGTTCTACACTGCGATTTATAACCGCCCGCTGTATGGCGCCGGACATAAGGTCATGTATAAGCTGGGCTTCCGACGCACAGTTAAAGTTTGCAGGGAGCTGGTTTGCTGCGACAGCCTCCTCGAGGACCTCGCAGAAAATACTGATCCAGTCTTCAAAACCTTGGGCAAGTTCCTTTCGCATATATTCACTGAGATCAGACACTTCAGAGGCCAGCTTTAACGCAAGGCAGGGGAATGTACCCGCAGTGGACTGAATGTAATCAATGCTTCCATCCAGATATATAAAGAGTCGCTTTAGTGGGTCTGACTCATTATCTTTACATATAAGCATTTGACGCTTATTTTCACATGCCTGATCCATGTAATGCTTGATCATCTCAGTACCAAACTTCTCTTTGGACTCAAAGTAATGGTAAAACGAACCTTTCGGAACTTTTGCGACAGTAAGTATCTGCTTCAGGCCGACGGAGTGAAAACTCTTTTCCAGCATGATTTCTTCAGCGGCATCTAAAATGCGATCTTTTGTTGTTTGTCTATCTTTCACACAAGCAGGAATAGACCAGTCGTCTAAAAAAAGCAAGAGAAAAGTAATAGCTAACTAATTTTTAACTTAAGACCATTGTTGAGCTTGCCCTATTAAATAAAGGAGTAATCCACTAGTTTTACTGGTGGGTCCCAGCTACGCTTTGCATGTATGTTGGTGATAAAAGCTGAATATCTCCTTATCATCCCGTGGTGGCGACTCGGAAGGGTAAAGAAAAGTATGAATCTGATAGTTTTTTATTCTCTCATGGTTCTTTTGAAGTAATTTTTTTTCCAAACATGGTATCGAATTTTCCGAACATGATATCGAGCCGATAGACGTGTGCGGGATAGGCAAGCATCTCATCTAGTTCTACGACCCTGAGGAAGTTACGGCCACCCGGACCGATGTTATGAGCGTTTCGTCCTGCATTGTCGGGAAAAGCTTCAAATATTCCAAAAGTTGTGTCGGAGAACCGGAGGCTAAACCATGGACCGGTGTCTGGTTCTTGCTCGACGCCGGCTAAAATGTCCCGGAGGAATTGTTCTACTTTGTCGCCCTTTCCGGGCTTGGCTTCAAGATTGATATAGTAGGCTTTACGCCCCGGTGTGTTGTCTACGCCACTCAGAACACAGCCTGGGCGGACCTCAAGTTGCTCGGTTTTGTGACCGCGATTGGGACCGGGTGATGTTGCGGCTTCATGGTTTATCGTATTTTGGATCATGTGAGTCTCCTTAGTTAATCGTTTGTTTTCCAGTTGAAATGAACGACTGCGCCAGTGCAAGCGGGCTCAGCCACGGACTGGCAACAAAAATTTTGCCAGCTATCTTAATTGTAGACTTTTCTATCTGCCACGTGATAATAATTACATTTGAAACATTACCTACCTGCCACATGGTAGATTTAATTCTAGAGGTCAAAATGGACTTTGTCAACACCAGTTTTAACATGGAAGTGAGTTCAAACTCTCGGGAGAAGATATTGGCAGCTGCCAGAAGGGTAGCGCAGGCACACGGCTACAGCGGATTGAACTTTCGTGATCTCGCGAAAGATGTAGGCATTAAAGCCGCGAGCATCTACTATTACTTCCCAAGCAAGGAAGATCTCGGCGCAGCGGTAGCTAAGCGCTATTGGGAGGACTTAGCGGCCGTTCTGGAGTCGCTGCTGGGCGAATCCTCGGACCCGTTCCTCGCCCTGCGCCAATATCACGATATGTTTCGCAAGGCGCTTGAGAATGATAATCGCATATGTCTCTGCAGCTTTATGGCTGCCGAATATGACGACCTGCCAGAGTCGGTGAAAAAAGAGGTCCAGACCTTTGCCGATGTCAATGTGGCGTGGCTGAGCAAGGTTCTATCCGCTGCGGCCGTGGTCAGCTCCCAGGAGAGTGAACAGCGGGCTCGCGCTATCTTCGCTGCCCTCGCAGGCGCACAGCTCATTGCTAGGAGCCGCTCAGATATTTCACTCTATGACGATATAATCGATAGCTACGGTGTAGCTGGTCTTTTACCGGTAAGCAACCACACTTTGGTTCGCTGAAATACAGCCAATGTGGGTTCTATCTCAAACAGGAACACTTCTGCAGGTTTTCGGACTGACTACAGGTAACGAGAGGATATGGGGTCATCCATTAAAAGGCTGTAGGCAATGGCAAAAACGTACCCTATGCAAGAAAAAAGATTTTGAAAAGAAAAGAGAAACTATATTGGTATTGGTCTGAAAAATTTGAAAAACTCCAAATTGGAGCTGATTTTGAGCATCGCTCACCATGATCCCGCAACACAATTTAAAAAGTCAATCCCAATAAGGGGTTTGAAGCCTGCTCGGGTCTACACTAAAGAAAGGGGCGCAACTCTGATCGTTGGCTCCAGTAAAGATTAAGCCTCACAGTGTGTTATCACGTTGTGAGGCTTTTTGTGTTTCAGATATGTATAAAGTAGCCATGATCCAGAAGAGGATATGCAACCTCTTCAAATGAGACTGCCTCAAAGATTGTACAAATTCATGTTGGGAGACTGGTTCAAGTCCATGTCCGGCCTGATGTGTTCTTTGGCCAACCGGCGGACATCATCCATGGTCTTTGCCGTGGAAAAGGTAGCCAGCAGGCTGTGACCAAATTGGAAATTGGCGGCAAAATAGGGTATGAACATCCTAAATCGTTTGAGTCCTCGGATAGGATCAAACTCCTGTTCCAAGGCTGTGGCCAGACGCAGGACGTAGTCCTGAAAAATAGTGTCGTCCGGCATGTAACCTGCTGTCCATTGGGCAAAGAGCCAAGGCCGGGCTATAGCCATACGTCCTACAGACACTCCATCGCAGCCTGTCGTGGCTAGCATATCATGACAGTGATGCTGGGTTGTCACATTGCCGTTACCAAAGACGGGAATGGAAACCGCTTCCTTGATGAAGCGGATGTGGTCAATGATTGGGGGACGGGTGCGCTTGTCCGGGGACACGCGCGGGTGGAAAACTAGGCAATCGGCTCCTGCTGCCTCAAGTTCTTTGGCCAGATCCACTGCCGGTCCGATCTCCTTGGACCAGCCGGTGCGGAATTTGACAAAAACAGGAATGGACACAGCCTTTCGTACTGCTTTCACCACAGCTACGGCTTTCTCAGGGGTCTTGAGCAGGGCCGCCCCTGCCTCGCGTTTGATCATTCCCCGTGCGGAGCAACCCATGTTGATGTCAACGCCAAAGAATCCCTCTCGTTCCACGCGCTCTGCTGCAATCACCAACTCGTCTGGCGTAGAGCCTGCCAATTGGCATACCAAGCTGGGGAGTTCCCACTTATGCCACCGGAATACTGGGGATATCTTGGGGTTCTCTGTTGGCACAGCCTTGGCACTGCACATTTCCGTAAAGGCCAAGCCGCAGGAGCCGTAGTGGGCCAGAACCTGACGAAAGGCACTGTGGGTCAATCCAGCCATGGGGGCTAGCCACAGGCGATTGGAGATGGTTTTTCCGCCAATAGTAATGGGGGTGTTGAGTTGGTCCGCCAGCTTGGGAAAATGTGGAGGGATGGATTTGTTCATGGGAGCTGCAATACTGGTTGATGGTGTCATGTGGTGCAGCGTTACGTATCCTGTTGTTGCATGATGGGCAAGTATTGAGATCCACTGTCAGCAAATTTGCGCGCAAAACTAGATATCTTTAGGGCGGTTCCGGTAGGTTTGAAGTTCGCCTAGATTGCGAAATATCTTGTTAATAATGGTTTACATATAAGATGTAAGCTTTTTTTACAGGTATCATTGTATTTGATCAAACCTCACGGAATTATTTTTAAAAATAAGGTACAAGGGTAAAAAGAGCTTATTTGTAATTTTGTGAGAATAATATTCATTAAAATAGTCTAAAAATGACATTTATGTGCCAATTGAGGTAGAAAACTATTGCAAACAGGCTGGCGATCAAGGAGACTAATCCGAATTTAAAGAATTTCAAATACCTCCCGAGTGATGCCATGCAGTATGAGATGATCCAGCAAGTAATGAATTGTGTTAGCTATGCTATTGTAGTTGTTGATACAAATTGTATTGTAACTAATATGAATAACGTGGCCATGGATTTTCTTAAGCGGCATGACAGGGCTGCCGTCATCGGCATTGATTCAAAGTTTATACTTCCGATTGCAACTCCTTTTATAAAACAGGGTTTAGCTTCAGAGGATTTTAAAAATGGGACTGGCAGAATTGTAAAAAAAGGAGCCGAGCTTTTTTTTGAAATAACCCCTCTGATCGTGGCCGGCGTGCTTAAAGGAGCTGTCATCAGTCTTCAGAAGCCATCCCGTTTCGAAGAACTGGCGGTTGAACTCAGCTCTTTTCAAGAAATGGCAATTACCCTGCAAGCTATTTTTGACTCATCAAGTGACGGTATATGGGTTACCAGCGGCGACGGCATAGTTACCAATATAAATAAAGCTTCGGAAAACCTTAACGGAGTGAAGGCCGGTAAAGTCCTTGGAAAGAGAATTGATGTGATCGTCAAGCAGGGTTTTGTTGATGTATCTGTCTCCAAGGAGGTTTTGGAAAAAAAACGTCAGGTCAGTATGCTTCAAAACATAACTAAAACAGGGCGGCAACTGCTTTGTACCGGTACTCCGGTTTTTGATAAGAAAGGTACTCTTTCCATGGTTGTTGTGAACGAAAGAGATGTGACTGAATTGCTTGATCTTCGGGAACATTTGAAGACTGCCAGAGAAATTACCGAAAAAGCCCGTAAGGAAATCACCAGTCTCAATATGCTGGAACTCGGAAAAGGAGCTTTCATCGCTGAAAGTAAATCCATACGCCGTTTGCTTGGTAGTGCTCTCAAATTGTCCCAGTTGGAGGTGTCGGGTATTTTGTTGCTTGGAGAATCCGGTACAGGCAAATCGCTAATGGCAAAACTTCTGCATCAGCAGAGTCCTAGAGCGTCAGGGCCTTTTTTGGCAATCAACTGTGCGGCGGTTCCCGAACAGCTCTTTGAAGCGGAACTTTTCGGTTATGAAAAAGGAGCTTTCACGGGAGCAAGGGAGACAGGCAAAGCCGGACTAATGGCTCTTGCTGACGGCGGAACTTTTTTTCTTGATGAAGTTGGCGAAATGCCCCCCTCGGTTCAGGCTAAACTGCTTAAGTGTATCGATGAAAAAGAATTTACTCCGCTAGGCGGCTCAACTCCCAAAAAAATTAATTGTGTCATAATCGCTGCTACCAATAAAGATCTGGAAGAGCAGGTGACTAAAAAGCAGTTCCGTAAAGATCTTTTTTACCGATTAAATGTATTTACCCTGACCATGCCTCCCCTGCGCGAAAGAGTAGAAGATATTTTCGCGCTGGCAACCGCGTTTCTAAAAAAATACAATGAAAGGTACGGTAAATTTAAAACCTTCTCTCCTAAGAGTTTAAGAACTCTACAAAATTATTCATTTCCCGGTAATATTCGTGAGCTGGACAGTCTTATCAAAAAAGGTGTTGCAGTGGCTGAAGAGCAGTTACTGGATAACTATCTTGAGCAAAGTCTTAATGGTGCTGAGGGTGGCGAAGTTAGCTTTGAACGCGGAGCATCCCTTCAGGAAGCGCTTGATAAAGTTGAACGCGATATTCTTATTGAAGCTAAGAAGACATGCGGAACCACACGTGAAATGGCTGAATATCTAAATACAAGTCAGCCTTCAGTTGTGCGAAAGCTGAAAAAGCATGGACTTAACCACTCTAAGTGATCTTTGATTCATAAATGTATCAACATCTATGTAGTACAGTCTTTTCTGCAATATGCCATTATATAAGTGTTTATTTAATAAATACGCTGCTTAAAATATTTATCTGATCATATTTCAGTTAATTTAAGATTCAAATTTGAATCAAAAAACTCTTAAAAATCTTTTATATGTGATTTTTGATTCATATTTGAATCAAAAATGGCTTAAATTGAAGCTTTTGTTTATGTTATCTATCTGTTTTTATTATATAATTTTATGTGGCACAGGAGATGCATTATGTGACCAAACACAAAAAAGGACGGTTAAACAGATGAGTAAGACAGAAAAGCTCTTGGAAAGAAGAAACAAGGCAGTCGCTCTGGGAGTCGGCAACTTGGGTCCGATTTTCGCAGATCATGCCTCAAATTCCACCATTACAGATGTGGACGGGGAAGAGTACATTGATTTTGTTGGCGGAATCGGAGTCAACAATGTCGGCCATTGTAATGAAAAGGTTGTCGCCGCAATCACGGCGCAGGCTGAAAAACTGGTCCATTCCTGTTTTCACATTGCCATGTATGAGCCATATGTCGCTCTGGCGGAAAAGCTTATCGAAATGACTCCAGGAAACTTTGAAAAGAAGGCTGTCCTTCTTAACAGTGGGGCCGAAGCTGTTGAGAATGCAGTTAAAATTGCAAGACTTGCCAGTGGTAAAAGTGGAATTGTCGTTTATGAAGGCGGCTTCCACGGTAGAACATTACTCACCATGAGTATGACCAGCAAGGTTAAACCATACAAATTGGGTTTTGGTCCTTACGCACCTGAAATTTACAGAATTCCTTATCCTTATTGTTACCGCTGTCCTTACGGTAAAGAATATCCTTCCTGCGATGTATATTGCGCTGAGCAGTTCAAAAAATGGTTTATCGGCAATGCCGCTCCTGAAAACATTGCGGCACTGGTGGCCGAACCTATCGCAGGTGAAGGCGGATTCCTTGTTCCTCCTCCAGAATATTTCCCCAGAATAAAAGAGATATGTGCTGACAACGGCATTTATTTCGTTGCCGATGAAATTCAGAGCGGTGGCGGCCGTACAGGTAAGATGTGCGCCATGGAGCACTGGGGAGTCGAAGCTGACCTCGTCACTATGGCTAAGAGTATCGGCGGCGGAATGCCTATCTCTGCTGTTGTCGGTAAAAAAGAAATTATGGACGCCGTGCATCCCGGCGGACTCGGCGGAACTTACGGCGGAAACCCCGTGTCATGTGCTGCCGCCTTAGCATCTATTGAATCCCTCGAAGATGGCGGTATCCTTGAAAAAGGACAGGTGCTTGGTGATAAACTTAAAAAAACCTTCCTTGCATGGCAGGACAAGTATTCAATCATAGGTGAAGTGCGCGGACTTGGTGCAATGATCGCTCTTGAAATAGTGGCTGATCGTGAAAGCAAAACTCCTGATGCAGTTGTGACCAAAAAGATTGTCGCTGATGTTGTTAAAAAGAAATTACTCCTTCTCTCCTGCGGAAACTTCGGCAATGTACTTAGAGTACTGGTCCCTCTTTCTGTAGACGAGGAAACTTTGAATAAAGGTCTTTCCATTCTTGAAGAGGCAATTGCAGAATATAGTTAATAATTAAAGAGGCCTGTTCATTTTACAGGCCTCTTTCTTTTTATAAACACCACATTTAAAAGGAGATTAAAGATGAAAATTTTTAAATCGCTTGTGGGTACGGGACTTCTCTGTGCCTTAGTGCTTGGTTTCAGTTCATTTGCTTTGGCCACCGAGACGGTCAAAGTAGGTAACATCCTTCCTCTTTCCGGTCCATCTGCGGCAGTAGGTCAGCAGGGTAAACAGGCCAGAGAGATGGCTGTTGAAGAGATCAATGCTGCCGGGGGTATTAAAGCTCTCGGAGGTGCAAAGCTGGAAATGTTTTATGCAGATTCCAAAAGTGACCCGAATGTAGGTGTTACCGCGGCAGAAAGATTAATCAATACTGAAAAAGTCAACGTTCTCAGCGGTTGCTGGAACTCAGGTGTAACTTATCCTTCCACTGCTGTTGCTGAACGTTACGGCATTCCTTTCATCGTTCCTGTTTCAGTAAGAGATACCATCACTGAACGCGGATTCAAAAATGTTTTCCGTATTGCCGCTAAAGATTCATGGTGGGCAAGAGATCAGTTCGCGTTCCTTAAAGATATCTCCAAGGAATTCGGAACTGAACTTAAAACTATCGCAATGGTTTATGAAAACGGCGACTGGGGAACCGGTCTTGCCGCTCAGTGGAAAAAGCTTATCGAAAAGAGCGGATACAAAGTCGTTCTTGATGAACCATATCCTTCCAGCGCAACTGACCTTACTCCTGTTGTTAACAAGATCCGCCGTGCAAGACCTGATGTTCTTCTGCTCGTTTCCAACGCAGCAGACGCTGTTTTGCTGACCAACACTATGGCTGATTACAGAGTCCGTCCAAAAGTAATCCTCGGAACAGGCGGCGGCCATGCTGATCCTACCTTCCTTAGCGGAACCAAAGATAATGCGCAGTACATCTTTGATATCGTCGAATGGGAAACTGACGTTAATAAGCCCGGTGTTAAGGAAGTTAACGCTAAGTACAAAGCTGAATACGGCAACAACTTAACCGGTGAAGCTGTAGATGCTTACGTATCAATGTATGTTCTTGCCGATGCACTTGAAAGAGCCGGTTCCGCTTCCCCAGATAAATTGCGCGCTGCTTTAGCTGCAACAAATCTTAAAACAGGTCCTGCGGCAATTGTTTCTTACGATTCTATCGAATTCGATAAAACCGGGCAGAACATGCATGCCTCTCCTGTTGTTGTGCAGATCAATGATCTGGGCAAAGGACTTGAGCGCATCACGATCTGGCCTAAGTCTGCACGTCGCGCAGGCTATACTCCTGTGTTCCCGATTCCTAAAAAATAAGCTGAGCGGGGCGGCTGCGTTACGGAGCCGCCCTCTTTAATGAATGCTCTTTCGTTAAAACTAACTTCTTATCTTTGGCGGTTTCTATGGATTTCTCATATCTCATACAGGACATCATCAGCGGAATTCTCATGGGCTCTATCTACGGCCTTATTGCGCTGGGTCTGACTCTGGTTTTCGGGGTGTTGAAGGTTATCAACTTCGCCCACGGGTCGTTTCTGATGGTGGGCATGTACGCCGCATATTGGGCCGTTTCAATTACGGGTCTTCATCCTTACGTCGCTCTTGTAATCGTTGTTCCGGTAATGTTTTTCTTCGGGTATTATCTGCAGAATTTTCTCATCAAGCCTATCTTTGTGGCTGAAAAGGACGTCAGGGAACCTACTACCGTAATTATTGTCACCACCGGAATCTGGTATATCCTTGATAACATCACCCTGCTTTTTTTCGGCCCGGCCTACAGAGCGTTAACTCCGAACCCGCTTAAGGGAAAGATGATGGAGTTCGGTGATATTTTTATTTCTATTCCGAAATTTTACGGCTTTCTGATCGCCATCGGCACCGCTTTATTGCTTTACCTCTTTTTACAGAAAACCCGCACCGGGAGAGCCATCAGAGCAACCAGTCTTGACCGTGACGCCGCCTCACTCATGGGCATCAATCAATGGAAAATTTTTAATGTCGCTTTCGGGATAGGTACAGCCGTAGCCGGAATCTCAGGAGTAGTGCTTACCACGTTTTATAATGTTTACCCTACAGTCGGTGTTCCGTTTGATGTAAAATCTTTTGTAATTGTTGTTCTTGGAGGGCTTGGATCAATTCCGGGGGCAATTATCGGCGGTATTATCATAGGGCTGATTGAATCCATCGGGCCGACATTTATGACATCTACCTGGACAGAAGCCATTGTTTACGTGTTGTTTCTGCTGGTTCTCTTTGTAAAACCATCTGGCCTGTTCGGTCAGAAATACGATTGGTAGGAACATATTATGACTGAAAAATTTATTAAAAAATGTTGTTTGGCTGCATGCGTCCTTTTCGCTTTCGGAATGCCGCTTGTGGTTCATAGCCCTACTTATCTCCATATTTCAATAATGCTACTTCTTTTTGCCTACATGACCACTTCATGGAATCTTGTTGGCGGATTTGCAGGAGTGCTGCCTCTCGGGCACGCGGTCTTCGTTGGTATAGGTGCTTATACATCCACAATACTATGGTTGCAGTATTCCATATCCCCTTGGATAGGTATGCTTGTAGGCGGAGTACTTTCTGCAATAGTCGGTTTCCTGATCGGCAAACCTACTCTCAAAATGCGCGGTGCATACTTTGCCCTTTCCACAATGGCTTTTGTGGAAGGCGTAAGAGTTGTGGTCGAGAATCTTCCATACATCGGACCTTTTAAACTTAACGGTCCCAGAGGGCTTAATATTCCGCCTATTGAAGCTGGGCATAATGACTTTTTCGCATTTCAGTTCGCAGGCAAAGAACCTTATTACTATATTATTCTAACCATGCTTGTCGGGGTTTTGGCTTTTACTTGGTATATTTCTCGCTCGAAGCTCGGTTATTATCTCATTGCTGGCGGTGAGGAACCTGAAGCCGCAGAGGCACTTGGAGTCAATGTTGCCAGATGTAAAGTCTGGGCGATGGTCATGAGTGCCTTTCTTACCTCACTTGCGGGAACCTTTATGGCGCAGCTTACTTTGTTCATTTATCCCAAGTCTGTGCTCACGCTTGATCTTTCATTCGAGCTTGCATTCATTGCGCTTATCGGAGGCCGCGGTTCGATTGCAGGACCGGTAATCGGAGCATTGCTTCTTCGTCCGGTAAGTGAATTCAGCCGCATCTATTTAAGTGACTCATTACCTGGAATGCATCTGATTCTTTATGGTGTAATTCTTATCGTAGTTATGTTGCTACAGCCTAGCGGACTGACAGATCCACTTACAAAGAAGTTTAATGCCATAGTCAAATTTATTGCCAAAAAAACAAACAAAAAAAAGGACTTCAACGATGAGTATGCTTAAATTCGAAGAAGTAACCATGAAATTTGGTGGACTGACCGCAGTAAATTCTCTGAATCTTGAAATTGAAAAAGGGCAGATACTTGGACTTATCGGGCCGAATGGAGCCGGAAAATCAACCGCCTTCAACTGTGCCTCCGGTGTTTATACTCCAAGTACAGGCAAAGTTTTTTTTGATGGTGAGGATATTACCGGATACAAGCCTTGGGACTTATGCCGCAAGGGACTGGCTCGCACATTTCAGATTGTTAAGCCGTTTGCCACTAAAACCGTTCTTTACAATACTACTGTTGCAGCGTTTGCAAATACTAACAGTCGTGATGAAGCAGAGTCTATAGCTCTTGATGTTCTTAAGAGTATGCATCTTGATCATCGTAAGGATGACATTTCCGGTTCTTTGACCATTGCTGACCGTAAGCGTCTTGAGATTGCAAAGGCTATGGCAACTAAACCTAAGCTTCTGCTTCTTGATGAAGTTATGGCTGGACTTAGACCTACCGAAGTTGATGAAATGATCGATGTGTTCAGGGAAATCCGCGAAAACGGGATCACCATCTTTGTAATTGAACACATCATGCGCGCAATTATGGCCCTATCTGATGAGCTTGTTGTAATTCATTTCGGTACCAAAATATCGGAAGGTAAGCCTGAAGAAGTCGCTCAGGATGAGAATGTAATTAAAGCGTACCTCGGGGGTGACTATGTCGCTGCTTAATATAAATAAGATAGATGTGAGCTACGGTGACGTTCAGGTCATCTATGATCTTTCTTTGCATGTTAATGAAGGCGAGGTTGTTTCTATTATCGGTGGTAACGGAGCGGGGAAGTCTACCTTGCTGCGGACCATTTCCGGATTGCTCAACCCGTCGGGCGGTGAAATTAAATTTGCATCGGATAATATTCAGGGCAGTACTCCTGAGAAGATAGTCGATGCCGGATTGATCCATATACCGGAAGGGCGTAGATTGTTTTCGCTGATGTCGGTTTACGATAACCTTATCGTCGGGGCATACAGCAAAAGAGCTAAGGATCACGTGGAAAAATCACTTGCAACCGTTTATGAAATGTTTCCGCGTCTTGAGGAACGTAAAGACCAGCTTGCTATGACTCTTTCCGGTGGTGAGCAGCAAATGGTTGCAATCGGCAGAGGGATTATGGCTTGTCCCAAGCTTATGATGCTTGATGAACCCTCACTCGGTTTGGCTCCGATATTGATCAACGAGATTTTTGCCAATGTTCGTGCTATTGCTGATAAGGGAACAACTGTACTGCTGGTTGAGCAGGATGTTCAGCATTCACTTTCTCTTTCTGACAGAGGCTATGTTCTGGAGCATGGACGGGTATCGATGGAAGGAAGTGCCAAGGATCTTCTTAATAATCCTCACATCAAGACCGCCTATTTGGGAATTTAACCTTAATAGTAATTTAATTTATATAGATTTAAATACAAGGAGCCTTTTTATGAGTATTCAGAGTCTTAATCCGGCTACCGAAGAAATAGTCGCCTCTTTTGATCCATTGTCAGAAAGCGATTTGCAGGACGTTCTTGATTCCACCGCGGAGTCTTGGACCGCGTGGAAATTAAAAAGTTACAGCGAACGGGCCGGACTCCTGAAAAAAGCCGCAGAACAGTTACGTATTCAGAGTAAAAAGCTTGCTGAAATTATGGCCGTAGAAATGGGCAAGCCTGTACGTATGGGCGAAGGTGAAGCTCTAAAATGCGCCGCGGTATGCGAATATTACGCAGATGAAGGCGAGGGGATGCTTGCTCCTGTCCCTGTCGAAGGTGTGGGGCGTAAAGCATATATCACTTTCGAACCGCTTGGCACTGTGCTGACAGTTATGCCTTGGAATTTCCCGTTCTGGCAGGTGTTCCGCATAGCAGCTCCTTCGCTTATGGCTGGGAACACAGTTGTTCTCAAACATGCCTCCAACGTCCCGCAGTGTGCTTTGGCTATTGAAAAAATATTTGTGGATGCAGGATTTCCTGCAAATGTATTCAGAACGTTGCTCATAGGGGCCGGTCAGGTTGAAACTGTTCTGGATCATAAATCAGTGTTCGCCGTAAGTCTTACCGGAAGTGAACATGCCGGTCAGAAAGTGGCTTCCGCCGCTGGCGCAAGACTGAAAAAATCAGTCATGGAACTGGGCGGCAGTGATCCTTTGATTGTGCTTGCCGATGCCGATCTTGAAGAAGCTGTAAAGGTTGCAACCATGTCTAGGTGCGGTAACACAGGGCAAACCTGCATTGCTGCAAAAAGGTTTATCGTGATGGACGAGGTTTACGATGAATTCTTATCCCGACTCACGGAAAGCATGTCTAATCTGGTTGTAGGTGATCCTCTTGATCCGAAAACGGACATGGGGCCGATGTCATCCGGTCCTTTGCGCGCAGAGTTGCAGAAACAGGTTGATCGCTGTGTTAAAGTCGGCGGAAAGATTTTGATCGGCGGCAGTATCCCTGACGGAAAAGGATATTACTACCCGCCAACCATAGTTACTGATATGCCGACAAGTGCGGATGTTTGCAAAGAGGAATTGTTCGGACCTGTTGCAATGGTTTTCCGCGTGTCTTCCGTTGACGAAGCTGTCACCGTAGCAAACGATACTCCGTTCGGCCTTGGCGGTTCGGTTTGGTCTAAGGATGAGGATATGGCGGCAAAGGTCGCGTCTCGCATCAAAACCGGTTGTGTTTTCATCAACAGTCTTGTCCGCAGTGATGTGCATCTGCCGTTCGGTGGAATCGGCATTTCCGGCTATGGTCGTGAACTTGGAAGTTACGGAATCCGCGAATTCGTTAATGTAAAACCGATTTGTATCGGCTGATTATAGATAAGTTTTCTTAGGGATAAATTAGAATTGCTTGGATAGGCTTCACTGGGCGGGGTGCTCAGTGGAGCCTATTTGGTTTCAATAAAATATAATCGGCGACCACGATTAAATTATAAAGACTTTGCACTTAGAATATATTATCTCATCCCTTGCTATTCTTGGCAACATGATAACAGGTTTTTAGGGTGATATCCTGTTGTTATTAATATTATATCTTTAAAATTTATTTGTCGGGGAAACCGTAAAATGCGTCAAATTAATTTTGCTGCGGCTTTAAGCCTATTTGTTATTTTGACATTTGCTCTTTTCTTTCAACCAAGCTCCGCCCACTGTTCAGATATAGATACTTCTGCTCCTAAGCTTTTTTTCCAAAATAAGCAGGTTGACCCGTTAAAGGGAACTCTCGGGTCTACGATGTTACCATCAAACGATACTTCTTCCTCTGAAAACGAGAATCGTTCAAGTTCTACGCCAAGTTTAGCAAAAACTATAGCCCGGATTTTCTCCTCTTCCGATACTACCTCTGTTGAAGAATATGATTATTATGTTGTTCAATTTTCCGGCCCTGTTCAACCTTCATGGAAAGAAGCTCTTTCAGGCCTAGGGGCTGTCTTTTTTGACTATATCCCTCAATATGCATTCATCATAAAGCTCGGAAATGCAAAGGTTGATGCCGTTAGTGAGCTGGGATTTGTGCGCTGGATCGGTAAATATGATGCTGACCTGAAGCTGTCCAGAGATGTATATGATATCAGTCCAGAGAAATTGAAGGCACAGGAGTCTATTTTAAAAGTCAGAGTCGTTGCTTTTCCGGGCGAAGACATTAATTCGCTGGTAAATGCAATAAGTTCTGCCGGCGGAACTGTTGTTTCAAGTTCTTCCTCAACGTGGAGTATTCGAGTCGAAGTTAAAATTTCGATTAAAAATGTACGCGGACTTAAAAATATAAAAGGCGTTAAATGGGTCGAAAGAGTACCGGAGCATCACACGAATAACAATATTGCAACCGGTATCGTTGAGGCTCGCTCAGCTCAGGGAAAAACATGGCCAGTTTCAGGCGGTAATCTGTTTGGTGAAGGGCAGATTATAGCCGTGTGCGACAGCGGGATTGATACTGGGAATATCTCCACTATCCATAAGGATTTCAGCGATGGACAGGGCGGGAGCAGGATTATAGATAATATAGTTTTTCCAGATGCAAGTGCCATAGATTACCTAGGCCATGGAACTCATGTTGCTGGAACTATTGCCGGAAACGGTATTAAGTCAGGAGCTTCTCCTTTAGCTAACGTTTTCCCGAGCACCTCGTACGCAGGGATGGCTCCGAAGTCTAAATTGTTTTTTGAAACTGTTGGTTCTATTGACATACATGAGAGTCTGAAGCTTCCTCCGGACCTCGCGGATATTTTTCAACTGGCTTATGACGCCGGAGCCCGTGTCCACAGCAACAGTTGGGGGTCCTCAGGAACAGGGGATTATGACAGTGAATGTGTCAGCGTTGATCAGTTCACGTGGACTAATAAAGATTTTCTTATTCTCTTTGCGGCGGGCAATGAAGGTTCCGATAAGGATGCTGACGGGGTTATCGACCATTATTGCATTGGTACTCCGGCCTCTGCCAAAAACTGTTTGACAGTAGGAGCTTCTGAATCCTACCGAACTGGAAGCAATGAAGGATATGCTGCCTATAAATTGAAAGCTTTTGGATATTCTGCTGAACCCTTAGCATCTGATTTTATCTCTGATAAACCTTACGGTATAGCTGCCTTTTCAAGTCGCGGTCCGACTCTGGACGGTCGCTACAAACCTGAAGTAGTCGCTCCGGGAACTAATATTCTTTCAACAAGATCTTCGGCGCAACTAGGGAATGCATGGGGGGCTTTCAACGAGTATTACTACTGGTCAGGTGGGACCAGTATGGCCACTCCGCTGGTTTCGGGCATGGCGGCAATAATGCGTGAATACCTTATGAAGGAGGAAGGCTTTACAGCACCAAGCGCGGCTTTAATTAAGACGAGTCTTATTCATGGCGCAATCTCGCTTGTTCCAGGTCAGTATGGAACAGGAGCGGCTCAGGAGATTACCGGAGTTCCGGATGATGTTCAGGGGTGGGGGAGAGTAGATCTTGAATCATCTATTAATTCTGACAGCCGTTATAAAATTAAATATTACGATATTAAAGATTCCGCTCCGGCTGATACAACTTATTCCCGCACCTTTTCTTTTGATGTTAAAAATGACCAAAAACCTTTTAAAGCAGTTCTTGGTTGGACCGACTATCCTGGTTCTGTAGCTGCATCCGGGGGGCTGGTTAATGATTTGGACCTCAGGGTCAAAAAACCAGACGGAACATGGCTTTATCCTGATAATGCTCGCAGTTTGAGTCCACTCACAAAATGTTCTTATGTTACAGAGGTTAGTGACAGTTTTTACACGGGTAACGGAATCGGTGTGCGAGTGACTCCTCCATCATACCCATGCACGCTTGAGTCAGTGGTTCTTGCTTTCGCCAACAGTGGCCGAGTGATTAAAGATGTTTCCGTTGTCATATACCGATATGCCGGGGGTGTTGGAGCTGAACTTTTCAGAAAAAAATTCGCATATATTCCGTCAGGCGAGTATGCTTTTCCAATAGGACTGAGTCTCACAGAGGGAGAAGTTTTGGTTGCTGTGGAAAAGGATGGTACTGCGTTCGGGGTGAACTATGACTCCGTGACTCCTACGTCCAGAGGATTTATACAACAAGTCGGCGGATCTTGGGAAGTTGCCGCTTTTACTCCTGCTATAGGAGCTAATTTCAGAACGAATATAACTTCTACAGGTTTTGACCGTTTGAATAATTCTGTCTCTGTAACGATCCCTAAACCGCAGATCGGCACATACCAAGCGGAGATTACCGCCAATAATATTCCAAACGGTCCACAGCCTTATGCCTTGATTTTAAGCGGTATGGTGGGAGAAAATCCTACAAATGGAGAAATTGCGCTGAACGCAGATCAACCAAATGCTCCAATCTCAACTTTTCTGAGCAAAACGCACTCTCCTAAAACTGCTGAAAATATAAACGCTGTGTATGGAACTGCGCTTGAAAATGTGTATAGCGATAAGTCTTCATTTTGTGTGCAGACCGAAGCAGACCGTGTTATCAGCATACAGTATTCTGTAAGCGGACTGCCTGCAGTTGCGGCCGGTAAATTGGCTTTAGAGAAATTATTCAGTAACGGCACACATATACAGTTTAAATATGCTGCCTTTGAAGATTATACCGATGGTAACTGGTGGCTCACTGACGTATCGGGAAATTATGTTAATCCTGTGCAGACACTAAATTCAACAACTCCATATTATGTTATCTCGGCCATTAAAGACGGCGGAGCCTATGATGAAAACCCAGATTCCGGAGTAATCAATGATCCGCAGATTCTAGGTATGAGTTCACCTGGTTCCGGCGGAACAGGCTGTACCGTGGGAATGAATGACGATTATGGACCGGTTCTTTTTCTGCTGATAGCAATAATTTCTCTGCTGTTACGGCGCAAAATCTCAAAACGACTGATGGTTCACAGTGATCAGTGAGTACCGTTGTCTTTTGGTCATGTGATGATGGCTCTGTCTATCTCTTAACCATCTCCTGAATGAGTTTGTCCAGAGAATGGACCATTTTGTTGACTTGTGAGACGGACTGCGCGGCGTCGTTCATAGCATGACCTGTTTCCAGTGATATCCTGTTCACGTCCTCGCTTGAACGGGATATTTCTTCTGCGGCAGCGGATTGTTCTTCAGAAGCTGTAGCTATGGATGCTACCTGACCAGATGAATCTTCCGCGTAGCCAACTATTTCAGCCAGAATGTCGCCCGCCTTGTCAACCAGAGACGTGCTGTTGCCGACTTCCTGAGCCGCAGTGTCAGTAGCCGTGACGTTGCGCTTACACGAATCCTGAACCGCGCTGATGGCATTATTGACTTCGATTGTAGCTGTCATTGTTCTTTCCGCAAGTTTTCTGACTTCGTCGGCAACCACGGCAAATCCTCGTCCTGCTTCTCCGGCTCTTGCCGCCTCAATGGCAGCGTTAAGTGCCAGCAGGTTGGTTTGGTCGGCGATGTCACTGATAACCTCTATGACATGTCCGATGGATTCAGCCTGAGTTCCTAGGCTAACCATATCAGCTTTCAGGGTTTGGGTTTGCTGATTGATCTTGCCGATGGCAAGCACTACCGCGTCCACGCTTGACTTGCCTTCCAGAGCTTTTTTCATTGTCATGGTCGTGTTTTCGGCGGCGTGAGAGGCGTTTTGGGCTACTTCCATGACTGTGGCATTCATTTCTTCCATAGCCGTGGCGGTCTCGGTGGCCCGTTCAGATTGTATTTTGGCCCCTTGATTGGCCTGTTCGATCTGACCGGTAAGGCTCTGGGATGATTCAGCAAGGCTTTTGGATATATCCGATGCCTGGTCGGCCAGATTGGCGACCTTCCGCTGCATGCTGACAATTTCGGTCTGGTCGATGACTACTTCGAATGCACCGCAAACCTTTTCAGTACTATCGGTGAGGGGAATGGCTATATACTTTATTTCCAGATCCATATTCTGAGGATGGGCGTCCGTTTCCGAATACCCGGACTGCATGGTTTTCATGGCCTTGGAACAGGCACATTTCTCTGTCTGGCAGTCAGAGGTCTTGAATACATCCCAACATTGAGTCTTGCCGTGGTATTGCTCGCGATTTTTGAATCCTCCGAGCTCCTGCGCGGTCTTATTGAAATACAGAATTGTGTATTCCAGATTGATGGCCATAAGCGGTAAGGGAATGGCATCTATGATTTCAAGATACGATTCGCTGCAATGGTTGATTCGTGCCACAAGGGATTTGAATTCACCTTGCAATCCTTCATCGGAAATCACGTCTCTGAGATTACCGACTTCGATCTTGTCGGTGGTATGAGCTATCCTGTTCATGATCATTTTGAGCACTTTGGGAACTTCGGCCAAAGCTCTGCACATTTTGCCTATCTCATCCTCATTGTTTACTTTCAGCTCGGCGTCCAAATTCCCTTTGGCGATTTCGGCGGAAAAAATCATGGCTCTCTTCAGAGGAGTCGAAATGCTGCGGTAGATGAAAAGTCCTATGAAAATCACTACCAGTATCGCTGCCAGCAGGGTTCTCAGGGCCATGGCTGAAGCTTCAGTTTTCACACTCTGGGCTTTTGCTATGGTTGCAGCTTTGGCCGGGTCAACGCGGGTTTCCATGATGTTTCTTAATTCAGCCAGCAATGACGAAATGGTTTCATTTTCAGAGACTGCGGCAGCCTCCTTCGTGTCAACGAGAGTCTTATATTGCATCCCGTGGACAGTGTCTTCGTTCACCATGCCATCCCATTCACCTTCAAGAGTCTTCATACGTGCTGTCAGGTCATCGATTTGGGTGTTGATTTTTTTGATGTTTGCAATTTTTTCCTGAACAGGCCCGGCTGCGTCCTTCAACTCTATGTGATCTTCCAGCAGTGAACTCCATTCTGTAACGCCTTCATCCAGATCGGAAAACGCCTTGGATGCTTTGGTGCTAAGTTCCTCATTATTTCGCAAGTTTTTTAAGGTGAGAATCTTATCCAGAGTGATAACACGCTGGATCACCGCTTCGTTCATAGTTTCATCCATTTTTCCCCATTCCATGTACTTATTCATTTCAGCGTACGTGGTGTCGAGTGAAAGGATACTCATGTAGCTGATAACTACAGAAGAGATGAGGGCTATGGAAAAACCTAAAATCAACTTGCTGCGAATGCTGAGCGAAATCATGAGGTGGTTACTCCAAAAAAATCAAATGTGTTAGGAATATAAAACGATTATTTTAAATTATATTTTCAAATATTTGTTTAAAAAAAACAATACCTAATAATCATACTTAAATCATTACCAAGGAATGGTATCAAAATCATCAGAAATTTTGTGTTTCTACATTGTTTAGAAATAGGTTTTTTAAATCAATATCAATAGATTTTTTCTATCAATAAATTCCAAAAATAATGCAGTGTTAGCACGGGAATCGTTATGTGGGGTTCGTGTGCCTTAGCCTATGTATCGCGCTTCCTACAGCTATAAATGGGAAGAAAAAAGCTGGGACTGGATTGTCGATCGTATCGCCCACAAGGTCAAAGAAACCCGCGACAAAGAATTTGTCCGCACTCGGCGAAAGCTTCGGCCGAGGTGCTATGACCAACCATTTGATCGACATTAAGAATGCCGACTCCATTCTGATCATGAGCAGTAACGCCGCAGAGCATCATCCGATCTCATTCAAGCGGGTTCTCCGTGCCAAGGACAAAGGCGCAACCGTGATGCACGTTGACCCTAAATTCTCCAGAACTTCAGCGCGTTCCGACTTTCATATTCCCTTGCGCTCTGGTACTGATATCGCCTTTCAGGGCGGCATGATCAAATACATCATCGACAATAAGAAATACTTCAACGAATACGTGGTCGAATACACCAATGCTATCGCTGATAGTAGGGAAGGGTGCCGGAACTGTTTTTAGAGTTGAAAGATGCCTTCGAACATCGGCAGAACCTTTTTAAAAGTACAGGATCAACGCATGCCGCAGCACCCCCATAAGAGTGACTAAATCAAGACGGGTGTTTTCAGGAAGTGCCCGATAAGGTTGCATCACCGTGCCTGAATAACCTTCGGAGATGACTTTGAAGGCCCGATCCGGTTCTAAAGAATATCTCTGCAAATTCGGCGGTGCAGGGCGTAAGGTTTGTCCGAAATCACTGACCTCACCTTTTTGTCCATGACAGGTCGCACAAGTCTCTTTCCATACTTGACGGGATTCATCGGATACGGTTCGGTCCGGGATAGTAACCTGTTTGAACATGGCAAATCGTTTGTCCATTTCCGCAAGCAGACTGTCGATTTTTTCACCGTCAAACACCGTGAAATAAGGCATGCCGGAACCGTCTATTCCTGTAAGCAAAATGGAGCGTATATATGTTTTTTCAGCACGTATGGCTGTAAGATCCTCGGCCTTGATCAATAGCTTCCGTCCCGCAGTCCCGTTTCCCATCCCGCCTGCTCCATGGCATGGCTGACAGCTTCCGCTATAGATGGTGGCACCGTTATCGTACACCGTTGCCAGCTTTGTTTTAAATGTTTTCAAAGCCTGCTCCCGGTATTTGTCCAGATTGGCAGATTCCTGCTTTAAGGAGGTCACCGCTTCATTATGTAATCGTGTCAGTGTAATATCCTGCAACGATTGACGAGCCGTTAGCATCGATACAAATATTACAGGCAGAAGGATCAGTATGCCCCACCCGCGCGGTTCCGCCGGAGCGCATGACGGGCGCAAAGTCCAGATGAGAAATACCGCGGCTATTACTCCAAGAGTGACCGCAGTCAGCACAGGCCAATTAAATACGTCTGCTATGGTGAACAGTAGAGGCACGCCCACCGCAACCTGAAAGAGAGTTCCCCCTAACAGCCAGCGTTGAAGTTTGGCGTTTTTGAGTTTGTCCCCTTTGGAGAAAAACAGATGGAAGGCCGCGCCGAAGACAAGGGCTGCGCCGAGCACATGCAGGTAGCGAAACAGCCAGTGCGGCATGTAAATTGAAGACAATGATAGTTTTTTGGCTCCGAATTCTGCCCATAATTCAGGACGTTCCATTAGAGACAGTGCTCCGGTGAATACCGCCGGTACAGTGAGCAACGCTCCCACTCCCAGCACTCCGCACAGGAATGGAATCCACGGAGTTGCGAGCATCTTGCGTTCGAACAGTTCTATGCTCAAAAAAGCGAAGATGAGCAGGGGAATGATGGACAGCCAAGTGTAGGCGAATAATCCCGTCGCAGTGAAAAATCCCATTGAAGAGATTACCTGAATGATCAAAAGCGGTGCCACACCTAGGACGACAGCCAGACTTTTGAGTCCCAGATGGGACTTAATCAGCCGCTGGTTCCAAGCCAGACCCTCTCTGTCGCCGGGAAACTTCCTCTGTAGAAAGAAAACAAACCCGAGCATGGCAGTACCCAGCATGAGCAGAACAAACAACAGGTGCAGTCCGAAAGAAACGAAAAGCAGGAATCGCAGCCAACCCTCGCTGAGCGGTAGTGTAAGAAACAGATCTGTCCATTGTTTCATCACTTCTTCTCCTTGAGCAGTTGGGGCCTCGGGCGAACGTCCTTGTTGGCCATGTAGTAAAGATAGGTGGACATAGTCAGACGCTCTTGCTCCGAACCGGTAAAGGGGGGCATGAAAGGAACCATACTTTCGGTTATGGACGTTATGGCATTGACCCCTTCAAGGGTTCGGCCTCGCAAGCGTTGATTGATATCATTAATCCCGCCGAATGTGTGACATCCACCGCAGTTCGCGTTGAATAGAGCTCGTCCGGCTAGGGCATAAGGGGCTTCGTCTTCGGTAGTATTTATCCAGCGCAGGGAATTAAGCAAAGTATTGTCATCAGCGCGGGCCCCTTCGGTGCGTACCATAGATATCTGGTTGGCGTACATGTAACCAGGCAGCAGATACGGACCGCGTACAAACTCGCGTACACGTTCAAATTCAGTCACCATGCCCATGCTGAAGATTACGCATGGAATGAACAGGATCATACTCAGCTTGCGCTGACGCAGAAGTGCTCCCAGTCCGGCAAAGATAAGACAGGTTGCAGCCACGATATTAATCACTGGTAAGAACGCCGTGTTTTGAGACCACACTGAGGTGGCTACGGCGAATTTCCAATGCGTCAGATAGGTTTCAGGAATACGTGAAAAATAGATGGTGGTTGCCGTTGCCGTGCAGAAGCCGGCAATGAGCATGACGAGTCCACAGGTGCGAAGCAACCGTCCGCGTTCTTCTGTGGTCCCTTTGTAACGCCATGCTGTCCAGCCCATAGCGAGAAGTGCGCCCATAGTTATACCTGCAGCGATGCGCAGGATGCATTGGGGTAGAAATGTCGGGTTAAAATAAGCCTGAACGAATTCCCGTCCTTGAGGCCAACCGTCAGGTGTCAGCATGAAACCTAGAATGCCGGAGATAAGTATAGCGGAACTGAATGCTACAAAGAGATACCCCCAACCTACAAACATGAGTTTTCGGGGATTCTTCTCGGCTAAGCGATCCCAGAGGAAATAATAGATGAGCAGAAAGATAACCTCAACGGTGAAAGCTATCCATTCTATGAACCAAGGCCAGAAAAACAGATGAATCAAAGACCCGATACCCTGCGGGGACAGAATCCCGGTGATGAACCAGATTCCAACGCCTGTAACTGCTCCGATAGAAGTGGTCACGACCACCACAGGGCCAAGCAAAGAACGCGCGGAGTCCTGCCAGAACCGGCCATGCCCGAGGGTGTGGATGGTTTGAAACAGGACAATCATGAATGTTGTGCCGATGGCCAAAGCATGGCTGATCAGCACGTGAATCACAGCGTTTAAGGCGATGGTCATCCCGTCGCCAAGTACAGGGATATGCAGCACAGGGAAAGTCATTTGCTTGCCTCCACCGGGAGCTTGATAACTCGCTTGATTTTGTTGGGATGGGTGGCAATGAATTTTGGGCGAGGTTGTTCGTGAACGTAAGCAGTCACGTTCAAAGCCTCTTCTTTGGTTAAAGTAGGTGCTGATTTAGGCATAAAACGCCATGAAAAAACCGAGAAAGTTCTGACTCGATTCATGCCAGCACCATCATTAAAGGATCCATCGCCCCAAAGCGGTGGTGCAATGGGCGTTCCGTAGCCGTCATTACCGTGACATCTGGCACAGACATCCTCATAAATTTTCTTGCCGGCTATAACGTCCGGCGTGCTGTTGATACCGAGATCATGGGGGATTCCCAGCCACGGGGGATTGGAATAAATGGGTACTCCCTTGGAAATCCATTGATAGTAAACCAGCAGTGACTGCATAATCTGGCTGTCCGGAGCCGGAGCTTTGCCGTTCATGCTGCGTTCGAAGCAGCCCTGAGTACGCAGAGCCAGGTCCGCAGTATATTCACGGCGGCCTCGATAAGCTGGATATTTAGCCCCCACGCCGACCAAAGAAAGGGTGTTTTTACTGCGCCCTCCGTCAAAATGGCAATTGGTGCAAGCCAGGTTGTTGCCTACGTATTCTCCGGCATATTTTTGGGTTTCGGTCATGATCTTGTAGCCGAGCATAACTTGCTCACGGATGGATTCGGGTGCTTCTTCCAGCCCCGGAGGGTTGAAAAGCGGCCCTGATCCGATAACTGATTCACTGGAATTGGAAACGGCGGAATTGGCTATTCTGGGCTGGGTGGCAGTCCACTGGAAAAACATGGCAAGCCATGCTCCGAATCCTAATAGCAGGGTGACTAATGCGAGCGAGAAATATAACTTTTTATCGTTCATATTATAACTCCTTTTGGAACTCGTGGAGATCTGAAGGCAAACAGTCCGAAAATAAGCGCGAAGTTGACTTGAAAGCAGGATTATAAAATTTGCCCGAAGTTTGATTGTAAGAGTCGGCGACGGGAATTTAATAATACAGAGAATAGCGAAGATTATGGATACAAATAGCAGTATTCAAATAATTCGGCAACTTTTCCCCTGCAAAATTATTATAAACATCGAAGGATCGGGGGCTTAGAAGTAGATTAGCTTTGACCGTTGAGGTAGACTTTGCGATTTTGGACCAGATTAAGGAATGCGGTTCGAGCTGGATTGTCCCTAACCGTATTCCAGCAGATCAGGAGAGGAATAGGGGATGGAGACGGGATAATAGGTACAAAGGACAATTGATTTTCGCGCAAGTTTAGGACTCCTTCCGGTACTATGCTCACACCTTGTTCAGCCGCTACCATCATAAGTAACGTGTTCATAAGGTCCGGTGTGTGCATAACGATTGGAGAGAAGCCGCTTTCACGACACATTGAGATTACATGGTCGTAAAGGCTCACGGCTACCGGACGATCTAAAAGCACAAATTGCTCTGCAGCCAGTTCTGAAAGCCGGAGACTGGTACGTCCTGCTAGAGGGTGTGTCTCAGGTAACACTGCAAGTAAACGTTCCTCGAAAAGAATTACACTTTTAAGATATTGATAACCTGAAGGTAATGGACGTGTGAACCCCACATCTATTTCGTTCCGAGCGAAGGCTTCAAGTTGTTTATCCGGAGTCAATTCCTTTAATTGCACCGTCACTGCCTGGTGTGTTACCCGGAAGCGACGAATAAGATCCGGCAGAAAAAACATTGTCGGAGCTGAGAAAAATACGATTGCCAGCCTGCCTTCCTCGCCCCGAGAAAACATTCCAGATCCGCAATTTGAGTGCTCAATGCTGGCTGCTCCCTTTGCCGGGCGCATTGCAGATCAAAAAGGTCCGGAGCTGGTCAACAGGCTTGGAGCAGGGTTAACGGCTGTATCCTTCGCCTTGATGTTTATTATGCCCGCCCTTTCTCCACAGCTTCAACTCTGTATGCTCGGCATAGCTGCAGTTGGGTTCGATCTTGGCGCACAAACTTCACTTATTGCTCATCAAACTATCATTTACGCTCTTGACCCAGATGCGCGCAGCAGACTCAATGCAGTCCTTTTCGTAGGAATGTTCACGGGTATGTCGCTTGGATCAGCTCTCGGAAGTGCTCTTCAGGGTCATTGGGGATGGTCAGCCGTGACTGTTCTTGCAAGATCAGCTGCGTTTAACGTTAAAAGGCAGCAGTCGTGCAGGACATGTTTGCAGGAAAGACGTGGTAAAAAAAAATACTTTCTTTCAAGTTTTATTTTTTTAGTTTATAAAATTATTATTGACCTTATCACCTAAATGCTAAGTATGATTGCCGTGCTTAAAAAAATGTGGAGAATATATGTATTTTCTTGATAGAATGACGATTAAATCAAAACTGATCGCCGCGTTTATGGCTATCACTGTTGTTCTGATTTTTTTCGGTTCTTTTATCCTTATTGAGATGGAGACTCTGGGGGATCTCACAACAACACTATACGAACACCCACTCAGAGTATCTAATGCTGCTCAGTCCGCCCATAAGAGAGTTCTCCGCATACAGAGTTTGATGAAGGACATTATCTATTCAAAAAACGAGATTGATCTTCAGGAACAAATGGCTAACATCCAACAGGGTGAAAAGGAGGTTTTGGAGCAGCTTAACATTGTACAAAAATATATTCTTGGAGAGCAGGGAAGAGCATTGGAGGATGATGTTCGTCGAACTTTTTTCAAGTGGAAAAATCTCAGGATTGAAATAATATCTCTTCTTCGTGAGCATAAGCGTGAAGAAGCTCTGCAAAAATTTCAACTTGAGAATGCAGATATGGTCAATGTCATTGAACTCAATATGCAGGGCCTAACGGCTTATGCTCGGAACAAAGCTGATGGATTCATGAGTGATGCTAATAAAGCCCGGGAAAATATTACTTTCAACACCATCATTCTGCTCGGCCTTCTTGTGCTGTTTTTCTATTTTGTAAGTTCAATATTAATTAAAAATATTATAGGAAGGATAAATGACCTTCAGTCGACAATCTACAAAATAACGGAGTCGGGAAACCTTAATGAGATTGAGGTAATCGGAGATAATGAACTGTCTAAGCTGGCCGTTAGTTTTAACGGCCTGATTCGCTCGCTGTCCAGTCAGTTATGGCTTCGGGAAGGGCTTAACAAACTTAATGACGAACTTACCGGAGCCTCGTCACCTTTATTGCTTGCAGAATCTGTTTTAAAATTTCTTGCCGATCATATGCAGGCCAGTACAGGAGCTTTTTTCATATATGATGAGGAAAAAAAGAACAGCTCAATGCTGGCTTCCTATGCCATGGCAGAAAGTAATAAGTTTTCCAGAGAATTTACTGATGGTGACGGGATTGTCGGACAGGTCGCCAAAGAGAGAAGTCCGAAGATATTGACGATTGTGAGCAGAGATGAAGGGCTTATTCAGTCTGGAACCGTCTCTAGGGTGCCTAATACTATCTTTGTTTCACCATTACTTTTTGCCGATAACCTTCTGGGTGTTTTAGAGGTGACTTCCTTTCAGGAATTCGGAACTGTCGAACAGGCTTTTATGAAGACTGCTTGCCATAATATAGCCACTTCTTTGAGTAATATACTTCAGCGTGAAGAGATAGATGCTCTTTATGCTGAAGCCCGGATACAGAATACCGAGCTTTTCAATGCCGGAGAAAAGGCCCGTAAAGCCACTGAAGAGATTGAATTAAGAAACACAGAACTTCGCATTCGGTCGGAAGAACTTAAGTTGCAGGCCAATCTTCTAAGCTCCCAGAAAAAGGAGCTTGAAGTAAAACAGGTACAGGTGGAAGCGGCAGACCGTCTGAAATCGGAATTTCTTTCCAACATGAGCCATGAGCTGCGTACTCCGCTGAACAGTATTTTGGCTCTTTCACAGCTGATGCAGATTAAAGGAACCGGTAAGGATGAAAAAAAAGAGGCCGAATATCTTCATGTTATTGAGAGGAATGGAAAACATCTGCTCTCGTTGATCAACGATATTCTGGACCTTTCAAAAATTGAATCCGGGCGCATGGATTTATTTCTTAATAACTTTTCCCCGGCTGAACTGCTGGAAGATGTCTCCACAACGATACGCCCGATGGCAGAGCGTAAATCTTTGTCTTTCATTGTTAAAATTGATTACTACCAAAGTATGTTCTCCGACAGGGACAAGATTCGGCAGATATTGCTGAATCTTATGTCGAACGCTGTTAAATTTTCAGATAAGGGAACGATTGAAGTCCTGCTGACTACTGAGGAAGAGCATCTGGTTCTCCATGTGAAAGACACTGGAATCGGCATAGCCATTGAAAATCAGGAAGCTATTTTTGATGAGTTTAGGCAGGTGGACGGATCTACATCTCGTAAGCATGAAGGGACTGGTTTAGGTCTTGCGATATGCAGAAAATTGGCAAACATGCTTGAAGGCGAGTTGAAAGTCGCTTCGGAGCTTGGCCAAGGCAGCACCTTCACCCTGCGTCTTCCGCTTCGTTTAGCCGATAGTGGGAAAACACAAAGTAGTTCCGCAGAGGCCCGCAACAGTGAATCCGAACATTCCCTTAATACTGTTTTGGTGGTTGATGACGATCCTAATTCGCGCGAAATTGTCATGAAGCATCTTGTAAAAGCCGGGTATGGGGTACTTGAAGCTGATAATGGCAAACGTGCTCTTGAGATTGCCGCTAATCACTCTCTGGTGGGCATTATACTGGATATTTTTATGCCCGGAATGGACGGCTGGGAAACGTTGAACATGCTCAAGAAAAATCCGTCTACAAGAGATATTCCAGTAATTATAGTATCAATAAGTAATGATTCGACCACCGGATATGTCCTTGGAGCAAACGCTCATCTGACTAAGCCGGTCGATAAAGAACAGCTTTTGAACGAGATCAGCAAACTTAAAGGACAGAAGCCATCACAAATACAAAGTATTCTTATTGTTGATGACGAAGAGAATGATCGGATGCTTTTATCGAATACTTTGCGGGAAGCCGGGTATGACACCATAGAGGCAGACAGCGGGCAGTCCGGTCTGGATAAAGCTGTAAGCTTGCTTCCGGATGTTATGACTCTGGATTTGCTGATGCCGGAAATGGATGGTTTTCAGATGCTGGAGAAAATCAGCAAGCTTCCACAGTTAAGTTATCTGCCTGTAATAGTAATAACAGCCAAAGATCTTAGCATCAGTGAGCACCAAAAGCTTCTGGAACGGTCCAGGGCTATTGTCCAGAAAGGTGACCTCGATGTTAAAATACTGCTTCAAAAATTAGAGAATGAACTTGATGATCTCCGCCGGCAGAAATTTGAACACAGTTGCGAGGTGAAAGTTCTTGTTATTGAAGATAATGATATCGCAACCATGCAGATAGCTCGTCTTTTAAAGGAACTATGCTTCAGTATGAGCCATGCAGCATGCTTCCAAGACGCAGTGCTACTGGCGCAGCAGATTACCCCTGATCTTATAATACTGGATCTCATGATCTCAAGTTTCAATGTTTTCAAAACATTTGAAACTATCCGCTCCGAGCCTGATACAGAACATATTCCGGTCATAGTTCTTACAGGTAAAGATTTAAGCAGCGAAGTTCAAGCTGTCCTTAAGAACCGGAATGTCAGGCAGTTCAATCGTAAGGAACCTTTAGACAGGGAGCTACTTAAAGAGCTCATCCTTCAATCTGTGAATGATGGCGCGAAGCCCGCTTACGTGAATTTGAGCGGGCAGAAACTGATGGAGATAGAATTGCCTGATAACCGTTTCAATAAACCGTTCGGGAAGGGGAAGGTTATTGTTGTTGTAGAGGACAACGAGGATAATGTTATTACCCTCAAGGCCATTCTGGAAGATTTTCAAGGTGAAATTCATGTTGCTTATGACGGTGAAAGCGGATTGAAGATAATTCATGAGATCAGGCCTGATCTTGTGCTGATGGATATTCAGTTACCTGGCATAAACGGACTGGAGGCCACTTCCTCCATTAAAAAATCTCAGGAATTGGCGCATATACCTGTAATTGCTGTTACTGCCAGAGCTATGAAAGACGATAGAAAAAAGATTATGGAAGCAGGATGTGACGGGCTGTTAACTAAACCATATGATGTTGAAAATTTGCGTAAAATTCTTTTAAAATGGTTAATGTTATAGTCCTCAGGAGATAGTCATGCTTAAATCAATTCTTGTCATTGACGACCAGCAGGAAAATTTATTTATCTTGGAAGAAATGCTCAATGAGTTTCTCCCTTCTATAAAAGTTATTACTGCACTTGGAGCCCAAGAAGGAATGCAAAAACTTGGTCAGGATGTAGGGGTTGTTATCTCTGATGTTCAGATGCCAAGTAAAAATGGAATTGAGTTATGTAAAAGTATTAAAGATAATCCGGAATATAAGGACATTTCCATTCTGCTAATCACTGCCCACCAGTCCACTCCTTCAATGCGTGTACAGGCCATGAAGGCCGGCGCACTGGATTTTATATCCCGTCCTATCGACACCAATGAACTTGTCGCCAAAGTCAATGTGGCGTTGAAGGTTCATTACAAGGAACATGGCTTACGCCATGAACGCGACGAATTGTCTACCAAGGTAGAAGTTACAGGTCAAAAACTCAAGGCTGCGGACCGTCAGTATAAGACTCTTTTTGACAATGCTAATGATGCAATTTTTATACTTGATACGGATGGGGATATTCTTGAGGCCAATCCAGAAGCCCATGCTATTCTTGGGTATAATCATAATGTACTTGTAGGTAGATCCGTAAAAGAAATCTTGAACAAACATGACGCAGGACTGCTTCTAAGTAGCATCGCCCTTACCGGTGAAGTGAATATTTCATCCGAATTTGTTGTTTTTGACAGGACTCGTATTCCAATTGAAATTCGCAGTCGCTTGGTGGAACTAAGTGAAAATAAAGTCATTTTGGCTATTGCCCGGGATGTAACAAGACAAAAGATGGCTGAGCAGGTCATTAAAGAAAGCGAAAAGCATTTTCGCCTTCTCTACACCGATGCCCCTGTAGCATATCAATCTTTGAACGGCTTCGGTGAATTTCTTGATGTAAACTTACGCTTTACAGAAACTCTCGGCTATACGGCTAAGGATGTTGTCGGCAAACCATTTGTGAGTATTTTACACCCTGACTGTAGGGGGGATTTTGCAAATCAGTTTTCCAAGATCAGCTCCATAAGTGAACTTAAAGGTCTTGAACTGCGAATTCTTAAAAAGAACTCGGAAGAGGTCTTGGTAGCCTTCAACGCACGTGTGGCCTCTTCGGGAGTCGGAACTTTCCAGCAGGTTCATTGTGTTTTTCACGATATAACCAAAGAGCGTAATACTGAAAAGGCTATAATCAAAGCCAAGGAAGCCGCAGAAAAGGCAAGTCGCAGTAAATCTGAATTTCTGGCCAACATGAGCCATGAAATCAGAACTCCCCTGAACGGTATTATGGGTATGATGCAATTGCTGCAAAGCAGTGATCTTAAAAATGAGCAAATCCGTTACGTAACTATGGCCATTCAATCTTCCAGACGACTCACAAGTCTTCTCTCCGATATTTTAGACCTTTCGCGAGTGGAAGCAGGTAAAATGAATATCAGCTATGAGAAGTTTGAACTGACGGATATTTTACATCAACTCTCGGAGATGTATTGTGCGGTGGCCAGTCAGAGCGGAGTAGAGCTGATTTTGAGTATAGATCCGAATGTCCCGCACTACGTAATTGGTGACAGTGTCCGCCTGCAACAGGTTCTTACTAATCTGCTTGGGAATTCATTGAAGTTTACTACTGAGGGAAAGATAACTGTAGAAGCATACAAACTGCCTATTTCGAAGGAAAATATGGTAAAGATTCTGTTTTCTGTGAGCGATACGGGAGTAGGTATACCGGAAGGTAAAATTCAGGATCTTTTTGTGCCTTTTTCTCAGGCCAGCGAAGGCTATACTCGCAAATATCAGGGTGCAGGGCTCGGCCTTTCAATTTGTAAAAGGCTTGTCAATATGATGGGAGGGGGGATGTCCTTGGAAAGTGAGGAGGGTAATGGAACAACTGTTCACTTCACTGCTCTTTTCGGGGGTGTCGATCAGGATTACATTCCATCACCGGCAGAAGTGCAGACAGAAATTATTCGCCAAGATCCTATGCGTATCCTTTTGGTAGAAGATGAGTTTATCAGTCGTCTTTCCGCGCAAAAGCAAATTGAGAATCTTGACTGCCATGTCGTTGCTGTTGAAAATGGTTTACAGGCTCTTGAAAGCTTACAATCAGGTAGTTTTGACGTGGTGTTCATGGATATACAAATGCCGACGATGGACGGCATAGAAGCGACAAAAGCTATTCGTCAGGGGCTGGCCGGAGTAAAAAACAGGGATGTATATATTATTGCCATGACAGCCTATGCAATGGAAGGAGACAAGAATATTTTTCTAGGGTCCAGCATGGATGACTATTTGGCTAAACCTGTTGAAATAGTTGATTTAGAGGCTACTCTAAACAGGGCCAGAAATAAGCTCGCGCAGGGTATTTAATCAGAAACTTATCTATGACGTCTACGAACATTGTATACTGGTAAGTTTTCTTTCTGCTTATCGCACTACGAGAATCGGTATCTTTACCAAATGGCGCACCGGATCAACGGTTTCGCCCCAGAGAAGATCGCCAAGCAGCCGGTGTCCATGTGCTCCCATGATCAGCATATCCACCCCGTGAGACTTTACAAATGTGCTTAGTGCTTTGGCCGGTTCCCCGTAAGTCAGGGCTATTTCCACGGCCATACCTGCGGCGCGCAGTTCCTCTGCAATTTCGTTCATGTACTGCTCATCTTCGCGTGAATGTTCGTCATAGGCCTCGTGAGTGTATATTCTGGCCGGAGCTGAATCTACTACGTGGATAAGTGTGAGCAGAGCTTTTTCGGACTTGGCCAGGGTCATGGCATGGCTGACAATAACCGGGTCGCTGTCGTCGTGTCCCAGAGCTGCTGCGATATGGCGCACGTGGCGTGTCTCAATTTTTTCTACAACTGCGGCACCTCCGACCGGTTTCCCGGTACGCCATGGTCTTTCCCCGCGAATCCACGGTAGAACTGTAATATAAACGAGAAAAATAGTGAGCAGTATTGCAAGTCCGCAGGCTGAAACAGAGAAAAGTTTAGGTAGATCGCCCGAAACCCATTCTGTGAGCTGATCGAAGACCAGTTTACCATTAAGTACGATGATGATGGCTGATGTTCCCCATGCCAGAATCTTGATCCACCATGCATTGGCGAAGGAGCCCATTTTTAGTTTATCACTAGTAAAATGAACCAGCGGTATTATGGCGAATGGCAATTGCAGACTGAGCACCACCTGACTGAGGATAAGTAGCTGATAGGTTCCCTTATCTCCCGAAATCCAGATAACCGCCACTGCGGGCAACAGTGCAACAGAGCGGGTAAGCAATCGACGCAGGTACGGGCGCAGCCTGATATGGACGAAACCTTCCATGACTATCTGTCCTGCCAGAGTGCCCGTCAGGGTCGAGCTTTGTCCGGCTGCAAGCAGAGCCAGCCCGAAAGCGACAGGGGCGACTTTGCTGCCGAGTAATTGGTCGAGCATTTGGTGGGCTTGCTGGATTTCTGTGACCACGATCCCGTTACGATAGAACACGGCCGCAGCTAGTATAAGAATGGCCGCATTGACGAAGAATGCCGCGTTGAGGGCAATTGCCGAGTCGAACAGATTATAGCGGCAGGCTCTGGCTTTGGAGTCAACGTCACGCGCTACGTGGCGTGTCTGTACCAGCGCCGAGTGAAGGTATAAGTTGTGCGGCATTACTGTGGCGCCGATGATGCCTAGAATAATGTATACTGATCCGACGGGCAAAGTCGGTGTCAGCCCTGTGAGGGCGGCCCCCCAGTCCGGTTTGGCTAGAAATAAATTGACGATGAACCCACCTGCAATAACCATGATGAGCGACAGGATGAACGCTTCCATCTTGCGCATGCCCAGCCTCTGGATCGCCAGAAGTAAGAAGGTATCGAACAGAGTTACCAGCGCGCCCCATAACAAAGGGAGGCCGAAAAGTAAGTTGAGGCCGATGATGGTTCCCAGAATTTCCGCAAGGTCGCAGGCCGCAATAGCTATTTCGCAAAGGAGCCAGAGAGCTTTAACTGTTAACTTAGAGTATTCTGAGCGGCAGGCTTGAGCTAGATCCTTGCCTGTGACTATGCCGAGGCGTGCGGATAAAGTCTGGAGTAGTATTGCCATCAAATTCGACATGAGGATTACCCAGATGAGCGCGTACCCGAAGCGGGAGCCGCCTTCAAGATCGGTGGCCCAGTTACCTGGGTCCATATACCCCACGCTGACAAGATAGGCCGGCCCGGCAAAGGCGAACACACGCTTCAGCCAAGAAGGATGGTTGGTCTCGACGCTGCTATTGACTTCTTCCAGTGATTTGCCGGTGTGGGAATGGGCTATATCGGTGTTGTCTATATCCATGTCTGGCTCTCTGCATTGTCTCGATATTAATTGCCGCGAATAAACAGCTTTTTTACATTTCTAGTTCATAGCATATTCCTGAATCATCTCAATGAGAAATATGCTCCGTGAATACCGTTCGGGCAAGTTAAAAAAATAAGGTTAGAACTTCTGTTCTTGCGGTGCGGTTCACAGCGGAAGCAAAGTAGCCTTTATCCGTATGGCATTTAAATTTCCGAAAAAAGGACGGGGCGTATGGAGGATATAGGCATAGAGCGTGGAAAATAGATAAATTTTTCATAGATTTTCTTTTATCTTTTTATCGTTATTTAAAAAGGGTTTGACGTTGTATTTGGTATAATATAATTTTTATAAATCTTAATTAGGCATAATATAAATTAATCGCAACTTATGGATAACTAGAAATTATGAGCGAAAGTTTTCAGCCTCCATGGAATTGGGGGGTCTTTAAGCGAAAAGAATGCAATGGATATGCTTTTAAGAATCTAGTTTTACAGAAGCCACAAATTAAAGCTATTTATAATGCTTTGGAGGATGTTGGGTATCGGCCTACCTATTGGCAGTATGTCTACCCAAAACAGGTTGGTGGATTAGTCAAAAGTCACTGCAATGGATCTTTAGAAACCCATATCCGATTCTTTAGTGATAATAGGATATATACAGAAATTGAAATTGGCAGAATTGCTTTTATTCATTTTAGCTCACATAGATATTACGCAAATCAATATATTTTAAGAAAACTTAAAAAACTACCAAATGAATCGCATAGCTATTTAATCTCAGCAATAGAAAATTACAAAGTTAAAGCGCTGTGCAACAAACCTGAATGGAGTCGTGAAAATAAATTTTGTACTCCTTCAGTACGACGATTGATTAAACTGGCTATGGTTGCAACAAATTGGACAACATTAGGTTTTTTACTCGTTGCAGCCGTCACCATCGCACCGGCTACTAATTCTTCAACGTTAATTATCGCAGTAGCTATTGCAATTGTACTTTACCTCGTTTCCCCTAAAGCCCATTAGTATCCATTGTCTGAATAATGATTTAAGAGTTCACAAAAATGATCGTTGGCTCGTTTCAATTCTTCAATGAACTTCTCTTCATTCATTTCGACACTGCTAATATTTAAGCTGATTTCAAGAGCCCGTAGGTTGTTATTGAGTGAGAAAGCCAAGCGTTTTTTCTGTGCAGGATTGAGCAGAGCTTCTAAGCTTGCCATTACTGTTACAACTATGGAAATAATTGCGGCGTATCTGTTTTCAATTAACCCTTCACCAACCAACCCAGAAACCATATTGATTGCAACCAAAAGAGCTCCTGCAGGAACAACAATCTTGCACGCCCAAAATAATATGATATTTAGCCAACGATAACAAAAAGTTTCTTTACGCCACTTTGCTATATCTCTCGTCAGTCGATCCAGCTCCGTGCTGATTGATTTTGTATTCTGAAGAATATTTGTTTTGCTTTCGCTCATAATTTCTAGTTATTGATATGTACGTCCTAGAGATTTTTTCCCTTGAATACTGCGATGGAAGGAAAATCAGTCGCGATAGTAGCTTTAACGAAGTGTATGTTTTTGCTAAAGCAATTGAAATATTGCCATGTAAAGTTTAAATTCTCATGTGGAGGAGCAGTTATCACTAAACATAGACGAAATAGTATGTATGAAAATGTGCCAAAGAATATACTATGACACGTATGCAATGATGCAATTTTTATTGGATACTGGCTGGGGTGATTCCGTGGAAAAGTAGCCGATGTATTATTAGTGTTTGAAACGACTGCATGAATGATTTTCTCTGCCACAAAAAAAGGCAGGTTCCTCACTAAAATGAGAATACCTGCCTTATTAAATCTATTTATTCTTCGTGCTGATGTATATTTTACCTTAAAGCTACTTACGCAAAATTAATCTGAACGAGAAGAATGTTTATTCCGTAATGGCTAGTCCATTTTTGCAACGCATTTAATTTCAACCAGCCCGCCTAGGGGGAGTGCTGAAACCTGAACGGCTGCGCGGGCAGGTTTGTGATCTCCCATGAAAGATGCGTATATACCGTTCAAAGTTTTAAATTCGCCCATATCAATAAGAAAAACATCTACACTTACGATGTCTTTAATCGAGCAGCCGGCTGCTTCTAGAATAGCACCCAAATTTTTAAGAGACTGCTCGGCTTGATCTGAAAAGCTGGCAGGCAGAGTCATCGTTTCTGGATTAAGTCCAAGCTGTCCACTTACATAAAGCATTCCGCCTGCGGCAACGGCTTGAGAATAAGGTCCTACGGCTGCGGGTGCTTTTTCTGTGGCGATTACGCTAAGTTCACTCATATCAAATTCTCCTCAAAATAATTATAATGTTGTTTATGATTATACAAAAGTTCCTGAACTATCAGTCTATTGGGTAGGTTTTTTAAGACTGACTGTCCATAAGGCGAAGGATGACCGCGTCTACCGCAGCAAACCCTACTCCTGATAATTCACCGACAGCTACTGCATTGTTTTTAAAATCAGTGCCGATGATTCCTTGCTGTGAGGTAAATTTTGAACCGTTCGTGGCAAGCAGCATACCCATAAAAGCTTCACCTGCGGCAGTACCAACTTTCAGGGCGCAAGTGGATTTTGCTCCGTCACATATCATTCCTAACACTGACGAAAGTACATAGGAGGAAGCTTGCTCTGCCTGCACGGCTGTTCCCTTGGCTAATCTTGTGAGCGCTGCCGCAGCTCCGGCTCCGGCAGCAATAGAACATCCGCACACTGGTGTTAAACGTCCTGTTTTTGCTTTAACTGCTCCGGTAACCAGATGGGACAGAGCCAAAGCTTCAGCCAGTTCGCGGTCAGAACATTTCCAGAATCTGGCAGCCAGTGCAGGAGGAATAATCGCTGTCAATCCATGGTTACCACTGCCTGCGCTGCTCATAACCGGCCATGGTCCTCCATCCATACGAACATCCGCAGCAGCTGCGGACCATGCACGAATTACCCATGCCAAGTCATCCTGATTCATGTGCTGCGCTGTGATATAACCTGAGCCTAGTCCCCATGGACGCTGTAGCCCTTCATTGGCAACATGCAGATTCATCTCTGCGCCTTTCAGGAGAAAAGCTTCATTCTCTTCATCTATACTGCCGGCAAGTTCCCATAAATCCGCAAAATTCAGGCGTGCCAGCTCAGAAAGATATGACGGAAGTCTGCCGGAACCTCCTTCATTTTCCTGTCCTTGAAAAACTGTACGCTTGTTGTGTGTGACTTCTACAAGATTGTCATGGGAATAAGCTACAACGGCAGTAACACTTTCACCCTGACGCAACAGCTCAACCTCTACATAAACATTAGGAGTGTCGTGTACGACTTCCTGCGTAAGGCTGCCAGCATTGAGCATGGCCGTAGCCTTAGAAATACAATCGTCATTGATATTTTCGAGGGAGAGCAAACCCTTTTCAGGATCTCCTCCCAGAGCTCCGAGCGCGGCTGCAAGCAGATTCCCTTTCAGCCCGGGCGTGCCTGGGATTCCTACAGATTGTCCGTTTTTGTAAATATTCGCTGATAAACGCAGGTGAATATGTTTTGGAGGTCCGGCAAGATATTTAGCACCGGAACTTGCGGCCAAGGCGACCGCTCCGGGTTCGGTGCAGCCCAAAGCAGGTTTGACTTCATTATTAAAGAAAGCGTGCAGATCCATGTTAGTCCTTTTTGTATGCGTGAATTAATAAGCAGTCCACGGAATAGGGTTTTGCTATTTTGCCTTTCTGCTGTCTTACTATCAAGTATAATGCCAACATTGAAATTTAGCGTTGCGGTACACCTTATGCATAAGAAAAGGATTACTTAATCAACTTCTGGTGTAGAAAACACCAGTAAATAAAAAGGAGAATTAAACAATGAGTGAAGAAACATTACGTAAAGAGCTTTACGCTGCTAATGAAAACAGAGCTATCCTTTATAAACTTATCTTTGATGCTATGGTCGATGAATTCGGTCTTGAAAAAGCAAAAGAAGTAATGAAAAAAGGTATTTATAAACGCGGAGAGCAGATTGGAGAGAACTTCAAACAGTTTGCTCCGGCTAATTTTTCAGGTCTTCGTGATGCCTTTTTAGGCGGAATTCCAGACGACACAAAGATGTTTGCTCCAACCGTTACTAAGTGTGACGCAGAAGGATTGGATATTGAATTTGACAATTGTCCTCTTAAGAATGCATGGCTTAAAATGGGTCTTTCAGACGAAGAATGTGCAACTCTTTGTGAAGTTGCCGGAATAATTGACTTTGGAACATTTCAAGGCGCAGGTTTCGACTTTCAGATGACAGCACTTCCTGAAGGTAGCAAAGAAAAATGTTACCTTAAAATACGCTCTAAATAATCCGCCTTACCGCGCGGGAAAATTAATTATTTTAATATGTTAATTTCCCGCGCATTTTTTTGAATTTCTCACCTTATCTATAAAATTCTCACTTTTCTTGAGAACTTCATCTCTTCTACAACAATTCTCACTATCTTTTGAGAACTTGACAAATTCGCAAAGCATATCTCTAAATTGTAAGTTGAATTTCTCAATATTATACATTTTTGATCATAATGCTCATTTGTGTTTTTGTTTATTCATTTGTATTGACATTTTTATTCAATGGACACCCGCGTTTACTATGAAAGACTATCTTGTGGCATGTAGATTGCTATTACTCCCGTATGAGTCCCGTTTGGATGTCTCCGGTAACTTGATCCTGTGCTGTTTAATTTGCGCTTAACCTGTAATCCCTTGGAGGGACAAATGAAAATAAGAAACGTTTTTCTTGCGGTAGCCTTTATGGCCGTAATGCTGATGGCTTCAACAGCCATGGCTGAAAAGGTTATTGTACTTGGCTATTCACTGCCTCTGTCCGGGAGCCATGCTCAATACGGTGAAGTTTTTAGAAATGCAGCCAAACTTCAATTAGACAAATTTAACAAATCTGGAAAGCTCAAGGGAGCTACCGTTGAAATAACATACGAAGATTCAAAATCAGATCCTAAAGAAGCAATTAATATTGCTCGTAAGTTTATAGATGACAAACGTATAGTAGGTGTTCTTGGAGATTTTACTTCTACAGTTTCCATGGCTGCAGGACGAGTATACGGTTCTGAAGGTATGCCGCAGCTTTCTCAAACTGCCTCTCACCCAGATTTTACAAAAGTAAGCAAATATCAATTCCGCAATATAACTACTATGGCTTTTGAAAGTCCCTTCGCTGCAAAATGGGCTGTAAGTCTCGGTTTTAAAAAATTTGCAATTATAGCAATCCAGAATGACTGGGGTATTTCTGCAGCTGAAAATTTTGATTCCGCCATGAAAGCTCAGGGCGGCGAAATTACCTCAATCGAATATTTCAATCCTGGTACTCGTGACTTCCGCTCTATTCTGACTAAAGTCAGCCGTGACAAGCCTCAGGCTATATACCTTTGTATGATGTATGAAGAGGGAGCGATGGCTCTTCAGCAGATCAGACAGCTTGGTATAAAAGCTCAGGCTTTCGGAACCTCTTCACTTTATTCTCCTAAACTGATTGAACTCGCAGGAAAAGCCGCTGACGGGGTGATGCTTTCTACCACTTTTATGCCTGACAGTCCTGAAGCTAATGTTGTCGAGTTCGTAACTGAATACAAAAAAAGTTACAATTCAGAACCCAATATGTTCACCGCTCAAGCTTATGATGCTGTAGGCATCATGCTGGATGCAATTGCTAAAGTCGGTCCTGATGTAACCCGTTCCAGTCTTCGTGACGCTTTGGCCCACACTACAGATTACCCAGGTGTTACCGGTGCGACCACATTTGATCCGGAAACACGTGAACCTGTTAAGAATATGGCGAGAATGAAAGTCGAAGACGGTTCATTCAAGCTTGTAAAATAAGGCTTTTTTTGTTCCACCAGCGGAGCCGAATGGCTCCGCTTATAATCACAGGACAATTTCTTCATGGACACTTATCTTTTGATGCAAATAATTAATGGCTTGAGTTCTGGAATGATCTACGCGCTCATTGCCATCGGCTTCACTCTTATTTTTGGAGTGCTTAACGTTGTCAACTTTGCCCATGGCGAGATGTATACTATCGGAGCATTTGCCGGAATAGTCTGTATCAGCACTCTGAGCTGGCCTATTGCTCTCGTGATTCTCGTTGCTTTGGCTGTCGGTGGATTTTCCGGAATAATTCTTGAGAAAATAGCCTTTAAACCTTTTCGGCGCTTTCAGGATGAAGCCTCGTTAAAATCACGTGCAATGCGTGAGTCAACCCTGCTGTCATCACTTGCAGTGTCCATCATCATTAAAGAATTGCTTCAGCATTTTTTCGGTGCAGAAATGCAATCGATTCCCGCACAGTATTTGATGAATGATCCTATTCCTATCGGTCCAATATCACTATCCAGCGGTCAGTTTCTCATTCTCGGTTCCTCAATAGTCATGCTCGCCGGTTTGCAGTACGTGCTCTACCATACGCGCATCGGGTTATCTATCCGCGCTATTTCTAACAATCCCCTCGGGGCAAAGTATGTAGGTCTGTCAGTTGATAGAACTATAATCGCAACTTTTGCAGTAGGCAGTATGCTTGGCGGGGCGGCAGGTATTATGGTCGGCCTGTATTCCGGAGCTATCTTTCCTGCAATGGGTTTCGCTCCATCTCTTAAAGCTTTTGTCGCCATGGTCATGGGCGGTCTGTCCAGTATCCCCGGAGCTGTTATATGTGCCTTGATACTTGGTGTGTGCGAAGCTTTAGCTACGAATTTTATGACCCAAGGCTGGAGCGATATGGTGGCCTACAGTTTTCTCATTTTAACTTTGATCTTCTTCCCGCAAGGTATCTTCGGTGCACGAAGAGAACGCGTCTAACCAAGAGGTTACTCATATGATTACCACCGATTCTGCACCGCGCTCTTGGCGTTCAAAAATACTTGTCGCGGCAACTTTAGTGATTGTCTTAGCCGTTGTCCCCGGAATTTTATCTGCTTTAGGCAAGAGTTACTATACTCAGGTGGCCAACTCCGCCCTTATTTATTGTATTCTGGCCGCAAGCTTAAACCTGATTACCGGAACCGCAGGTCTTCTCTGCCTCGGGCATGCTGCTTTTTTTGGTATCGGAGCTTATACTGCAGCTTTGCTGGCATCCAACTACGGTTTGCCATTCTTGGTTACACTTCCGCTTGGCGGAATTGTTGCAGGACTGGCCGGAGTTATGGTGGCCTTGCCTACCATGCGGCTTATCAGCATTTATTTTGCAGTTGCAACACTTGGTGTGGGCGAAATAATTCACGTGACTCTGCTTAACTGGATATCAGTTACAAGAGGGCCGATGGGCGTTCAGATTTATGAGCCGATCACTATTTTCGGGCACAGTTTTACAAGTTTGCTTTCCATCTATTATATTACCGCTGTTTTAGCCTGTGTATGTATTTATCTGATCTGGCGCTTAACAAATTCCTATTTCGGCAATGCCTTGCGTTCGCTAAGAGAGGATGACCAGTGTGCCGAGGCAATGGGGATCAATGTTATTAAACTGAAAGTTCAGACTTTTGCCGCAAGTACCTTTTTTGCAGGTATAGCCGGAGCTTTGATGGCCCATAGTGCAGGGTATATCAGTCCTGAAAGCTTTCAGTTCAGTGAATCCATTTTAATTCTGGCCATGGTTGTTGTCGGCGGACTCGGGTCGTTGCCCGGTGTTCTTCTCGGAGCACTGCTCCTGATAATTCTTCCTGAGGCGGCCCGAGGGCTTGGCGACATGCGTATGGTTGCCGTCGGAGTTGTTATGTTCTTGTCTATTCTTCTGTTACCTAAGGGGCTGCTTGGTGAAACCTCGGCAATAAAAATGGCGAGAAAGTATTTTAATTCGGCTTGGAACAGCCGTCAGTTGGTGGGGTGGAAATAATGCCTGAACTTATACTTGAAACTAAGGGGCTGACCCGTCGCTTCGGAGGGCTTACAGCTGTTGATAGCGTGGACATAGAAATGAAAGCGGGTGAACTTGTCGGTCTTATCGGGCCGAACGGCGCTGGTAAAAGCACCTTCTTTAATTGTCTTACGGGGTTTTATTCACCTAGCGAAGGCGAAGTCCGCTTTATGGATCGCCCGATAACGGGTCTTAAACCTTATGAGGTTGCAAAACTCGGCATAGGCCGTACTTTTCAGAACCTTCGCATCATGCCTAATTTGACTGTTTTTGATAATGTTTCCATAGGAGCAATCGGTTCTTTGGGGCATTCCTTAAGAAGAGCGATTTGGCCATTTAGATGCGAGACTGATAAAAAAATCAGCGAACGAACATGGGATATTTTGTCGCGGGTAGGTTTAGATTCTCTGGCAGGAGAACTGGCTGCCAATCTGTCCTATGGCAAGCGTAAATATCTTGAAATCGCCAGAGCAATGGCTACAAATCCGAAACTCTTGATTCTTGATGAACCTGCAGCTGGTCTAAATGAACAGGAAACAACTCAATTAGCTGGTTTTATACGTGAACTTAACAGTGATGGTCTTCCCATTTTACTGGTTGAACATGACATGGGGTTGGTAATGGGCATTTGTCATCGCGTGGTGGTACTGGCTCTCGGTAAGAAAATTGCTGATGATACTCCAGAAGCAATCCAAAAGAACCCAGCTGTCCTTGAAGCATATTTAGGAGGAGAGCAATGCCAATATTAACTGTTAATAATCTATGCGTGCGCATGGGCGTGCAGGAAATCTTGCGCGGTGTTAATATAAAAATCGAGAAAAACGGGATTGTGGCAGTTCTCGGTTCCAACGGAGTCGGCAAAACCACTCTCATGCGGGCAATTTCAAATATTTATGAATCCTCAGAAGGGGAGATCTTATTTCGTCGTCAGGATATAGCAAATATCGGGTCAGACAAAGTTGTTAAACTCGGTGTTTGTCAGGCTCCTGAAGGACGACAGATCTTTTCCAACATGACTGTGGAAGAAAATCTTATTTTGGGTGCGTATCATCAGGAAAAAAAACATTTCAAAGGGGATTTGGATAAAATTTTTGAATTATTTCCTATCGTTAAAGAACGTCTTCGCCAGAAAGCCGGAGCAATGTCCGGAGGTGAACAACAGATGCTCTGCATTGGCCGTGCTCTGATGGGGCGGCCCAAATTGCTTCTTCTTGATGAACCTTCACTTGGCCTTGCTCCGCTGATTATAAAAGATATTTTTGATCTGATTAAAAAAATCCGTGAAGCCGGGACAGCTATCCTGATTGTTGAGCAAAATGCCAAAGCAGCATTGTCCGTCGCTGATTACGGATATATTATGGAGGGAGGTTCCATTCTTATGGAAGGTCCGGCCGCGGAACTGGCCAGCAGCAATAGTTTAGAAGCTGCATATCTAGGCGGAAAAGTGCACGGTTAAGATCAGTTTTCATTCGTGAAAAAAAATAAGGCTCCGGGGAATTTATATAGATTTTCCGGAGCTTTAATTTTTTATAGTTGATTCAGAAGATCCTACATCATATCGGTATGCGTCAAGTAGACCGTAACGTTTTATCTTTCTGTATAAGGTAGCTAAACTCATGTCTAATTCCTCTGCAGCTCGTCGTTTTCCTTCAAGTGTATAGCCGAAACGGGATAACGCCTGCTTTATAACTTTTTGTTCAGAACGTTCCTGTTCCCATGAAGCTTCTGTTTGATTTTCCGGTTTGCCGGAATTGTCAACGTTGGCGGGAGTGATGGATCCGGGGCAGGTTATACTTTTTTCCATAGACCATTGTTCATAGCCTGGCTTATCCGGTGTTTTTTCAGCGTCAACAAAGCGTTCTTCAAGAGTAGCTAAATCAAGGGACAGCCCTTTACGGAAATTGATGCCGTATTCCACAAAGTTTTTAAGCTCTCGCACATTTCCCGGCCATGAATATGAAATGAATCTTTTTATAAGTTCAGGGTCAATTGATGGCAGAGGTTCTCCTCTGCGGCGGGCGTAGAGTCTGGCAAAGTGATACACCAGCAGTTCAATGTCTTTGTCACGGTCCCTTAAAGCTGGAACGTGCAGGGGAATTACAGAAAGTCTGTAGTAAAGGTCCTGTCTGAAAAGCCCATTTCGGGCCTGTTTAGCCACATCCACGTTAGCTGCCGCGATTATGTGTACGTCAAATGGATATTCTTTGCGTCCACCAAGTCTCATGACTTTACGTTCTTGTAGAACTCGCAAAAGCTTAACCTGAAGTTGTAGGGGTAATTCGGCTATTTCGTCGAGAAATAGTGTGCCCCCGTCAGCATGTTCAAAGAGCCCCGGTTTGCCGCCGCGCTGTGCGCCGGTAAACGTTCCGGATGCGTAGCCGAACAATTCACTTTCTATAATTGATTCAGGAATGGCCCCGCAGTTTACAGCTACAAACGGCGAAGAAGCACGTGGTGACAGTTCATGAAGAGCTTGTGCTACAAGCTCTTTGCCTGTTCCTGATTCACCTTGAATAAGCACTGTGGAGTCAAGCGGTGCACAGCGCATAATGTCATCTTTGAGAGAACGCATGGCAGGACTTTCACCGACAATTCTTTCAAGCCCTGCGCTGTCTATTTCGGCTCTGTTTCCAGTTAAAGCGGTGAGAAGTCGTGCATCTGTTTCGCAGCTTTGAACTAAAAAAAGAGTGATTGCCTCAGCTAAATCTGCTGCTTTATTTTGTAGAATTTCACATTGGGGAGCATCAAATGCCACAGCTTGAACGGCTGCTACAATTTTATCACGAACGGCAATAGGAGCGGTGTAGTTGGCTAGGTCGCGGCAGGTTAGTTGCTGTGAACAGTCACGGCAGGCAACATGAGCTCTAGGGTCTGCGACTAAAGTCGGGCGACCGCTGGCAAGGCTGTAGCCGATAGCGGTATCTCTTGGGCTTATGCATCCTACTGCGGCTTCGTATGCCCCTGATCCTGCCACACATAAATAATCGGAGTTTATGATATATAAATCAATATCTGCCAGCCGAGATAAAATTCTCACAAGTTGTTGGAGGTCATGGCAGACTTCAAGTGTACTAAGGACCGTGGCCTTTTGTCCTTCGGGGCCTAACGCCCATGACGGGGCATAGTGTCTATTCTTATTCATGATCACCTCAAGATAAATTCTCAAGATAAATATATAGCCAGATGATAAATTTGTAAAGTGAATGATGTATTGTGAGAATTTATTGGGTATTAATTCTTTAAATTGTTAAATAATATTTTATTATGTTGTTGGTGTTTGATATAATATACAAAATTGTATTGGATGTAGCTTTAATTTGGTAGAGATTTTTGTTTTGCATATACGGCTAGAAATAAAGCTAAGTTTAAACTAGATAAACTCTAGACATTGACTATGTTTTCATTTCTACATATGCAATATTATTGTAATCATATGGATCTTGATAGAGTTTGATTTTTGAAAATCTTTTTACATAATTAACATCTCTTTTCGCAAAGGGCGGCTTAATCAATAATGATCCCTAATTTTTTCCATTTTGTCTTTGGATTAAAAAAACAGACTGAACCTTTGCATCTTGTTCATGCTCTGGCCATAATTTCCTGCGCAAAAGTTAATAAGCCTGTAAAAATTTTCTTCCACTATCAGCACGAACCACACGGTCCTTATTGGGAGGTTGTTAGACCTCTTGTAAAGCTCATTAAAGTTGTCCCCCCAGACAATATTTTCGGTATTCCCATTACACATTACGCTCATCAGGCAGATATAATAAGACTTAATGCCCTTTTAGAGTTTGGGGGAGTGTATGCAGATATGGATACAATTTTTGTTAATCCACTATCGCCCGACCTTTTTACGAAACCTTTTGTTATGGGACAGCAGGGGGAAATGGGACTTTGCAATGCTTTCATGATGAGCAGTAGGCAGAGTCGTTTTGCTAAACGGTGGCTGGATGGCCATTCCAGTGCATTTAAAGGAGGTAAGCCTGGTACTCCAGAATGGGATAACCATTCTGTTTATTTCCCCGGGCAATTAGCCAAAGCGATTCCTTTAGATATTCACATTGAGCCACAGTCCAGTTTTTTTAAGCACCTGTTTACAAAAGCTGGCGTTGACCAGCTTTTTGAGAAGAAAGATACAGACTTTAAGAATGTGTACTCTATGCATCTTTGGGAAAATATAACTTGGAAAGACTACCTATCAAAACTCACCCCGGGAAGAATTGAATCTAAAGACACCACTTATAATTGTATTGCTCGGAGGTTCTTAGATGAAATTTGATCTTGGCGGACGCGGGAAAAACAAAGAATTCATCTCAGTGAATATGGAAGATGATTGCGATATTCAGCATGATATTCTTGATGTAGATGGTTTTATTCCAAATGATGATGTTGTGAGTGAATTCCGTCTGATTCATACTTTAGAACATGTTCCCACCGCGGTATATGTTAGTTTTCTTAAAACATTAAAGCGCAAACTTAAGGTGGGCGGTAAAATAAGCGTAGTCCTTACGGATGCGGAAGCGGCTATAACTATGTGGAGAGAAAATATTTTATCATTTCGGGCTATGAAAAAAATACTTTTTCCTCCCGCTCAACATACTGGAAGTAATCAGCTCATGGCTCACCACAACATGTGGAATACTCTTGACCTTGCAAGAGATTTTCAGGCCTTAGGTTTCGAAACATACAGCTTTAATGCCGGTTTTTGGCTTTTTGATTTAACTGATGAGTTTTATCCTGAAGAGATGGAACAGTTTCGCGGAATAAAAATTAAAAATATTGGAGTGCTGGCTGTCTTAGGAGGAAATGAGTGAGTAAAGTTGATGTTATTATAAGCGTTTGCGGTAAACCTCTTCAGACCTGTCTTGCTTTGCTTTCGCTTGAACGGGCATGCGGTAATCATATTGATAAAATTTATTTTATTGAGGAGAACACCAAAACACGCGGGATAGACGTAGGTTGCCATCAATATGTTCTGGATGCTCTATCTCATAAAATTGTTCATTTTATGCCTAAACAGTGGAATTATTGTTTTCCTATTGAATGGGATAAAATGGATGATGTCGATTATCGCCATTCAATACGCTATCAATACGGCTGGGAAATGAGTGATAAAGATTATGTGCTGATTATTCACAATGATGTCATCTTTAAAAAAGATGTTATCGGCGCAATGATTGACAGTATGGGTGATAATGTCGCGTCTGGGCATATCGGGCAGTGCTGGTATTGTCCTGCTTATTTCTCCGGCAAATGTACTCCGGATACCTACATGGATTATCGTCCAGAGTTTCGTGAACTGGTCAGTTTATATCGCGGCGCACAGCCTCCTGAAGGTAAGCAGGTCCGCGCTTATCATATTCCAAGAATGCACCCTATCTTTTTTGATCAGCCGTGGCCTTTGCCGGAATGCAGAGTTAATGAATGGTGCTGCCTGATAAATATGAAAATAGCCCGTAAGATGACTATGCCGATCGGCAAAGCAACTCCTTTCGGCGCATTTATTAATGTTGGAAAGCAAATCTTGGATGTAGGGTGCCAGTGGTTCAGAGATATGCACCTTAGAAAACAAACTTGTTTAAATTTTGATATCTATAAGTATATGTATCACGATGTACCGCCTACAGGTCAGCCGACACTTATCGATAAGGATAAGTATAAAGATAAAGAGTTAATAGCACTTGACGCACTAAGAGCGGACTTTGATTACCCTTATTAGCTCCTTACTGATCAATACGTAACTCAATGGCATCGAATCGCCAGTATTCGTGCTCAACAGTCAGTACCTGTTGATTTTTTTCATCTATTTTTATCCTGCGTATATAAACGCCTGGAGAGCCGAATGAAACTCCAAGCTCGGTGGTGACTTCTCGCGCGAGAAGTTGCGGGCGGACTATCAGGTTACGTTGTTTAAGTTTAATTTTATAGTCGTCCTCAATTACCTGTGTCATAGCGCGTTCTTGGATCTTAGGGATGATTCCATTCAATCTTTCCGCATGCAGATAGTTGAGCGTATAAGCAACCTTTTGCCCGTCAAGTATGAGAACGCTATCCATTTCATACACACTGGTGCCGAGGGGGAACCCTTCGCTCTCGCCGGTGTTTGCGTTTTCATCTACCACTACAATTCCTTTATCAACAGCAGTCCACGAGGCTTGGCGATCTTGAGAAGCAGCTAGTTTGGCAAAGTTTACATGATTTGTCGGGTTGTAAGCTAACCGTATCGGATTAACATACCAACCTTTTCGTTCAAGACGGAAAATGACTCCTTCACGTTGCAGAAGTAACAGTCCGTGCCGGACTGTATTCCGGTTAAGCCCGGTTTCTTCGCAAAAATTACGCTCGGAAGGCAACTTGTCGCCGGCCCGTAACTGATTGGTTTTCAATAGATTGAGAATACGTTTTCTCACAATTTGATAGGAGCCTTGTTTTTCCATACCACTCTCATTTCATAAAATTTACGATGGACGCATGAAACTGTTTCTTAACACTTTCTTCACTCTTTCGTAATTTCAATTTTGTCAATCTGGGTTAAACCAGTTGAACTGTTTCTCGCAACAGTGTAAAGGCAAATATGGCTGACTGTTTATAAATGATGTAAGCTGACAGCTATATTTGTGATCGGCAAATGGACCAACTCGTTACTGCGGTACTGCCTGCATATTCTTATGCAGCCTGAAACACCCTCACAAGGAGGTGCTGCAGAGTCTCAATGGGGGTGGCGGAGGTTGTTTTATGAAATTTTCCCGTATCGGTTTAGTCAGTTTATTGATCCTCATGTCGGCCTCGTTTGTACAGGCGGGGACTTTGCAGGACGTTCAGAAAGAAGGGTATCTTAAATGTGGAACGCACATTGAAAATCCCGGATTTTCCGCTTTAAACAGCAAAGGCGAACGTATCGGTTTTGATGTGGACTTTATGCGCGCCGTTGCCGCAGCTGTGAACGTTAAAGAAATTAAGTTCACTCCTCTTACTTCCAAAGAAAGACTGCCTGCTTTGCAGTCCGGTGAAGTAGATCTGCTTATCCGTACTACCACCTTTACCATGAGCCGCGATGTCAAACTCGGACTCGATACCACTGTTACAACTCTTTATGACGGACAGGGGCTTATGGTTCGTAAGTCACTCGGTGTCAAGAGTGCTAAAGAGCTGGACGGAGCCTCCATCTGTCTGCAGACAGGTTCTACAACCGAACTGAACGTAGCTGACTACTTTCGCAAAAATCATATGAACTTTACCCCTGTTGTTTTTGATAAGCAGGCTGACGTTCGTAAAGCCTATGACGCAGGTCGCTGTGACGTTCACACTACTGATATTTCCGGTCTGGCAGCTCAGCGTTCTTTGATGAAGAATCCTGATGAACACATCATCCTTCCTGAAGTTATTTCTAAAGAACCTCTCGGACCTTTTGTTCGTCAGGGTGACGATCAGTGGGCTAATGTGGTTCGCTGGACTATCAATTTGACTATTGCTGCTGAAGAAATGGGCGTTACTCAAGCAAATGTTGAAGACATGTATGCAAACAGCACAGACCCAGAAATTCAGCGGATGCTCGGTAAAACAGGTTCACTTTGGACAGATTTAGGTCTTGATCAGGGAGCTCCGGTCCGCGTGATTAAAGCTGTTGGGAACTATGGAGAAATCTTTGAACGTAACCTTGGTTCTAAGACTCCGCTCCGCATGGAACGCGGCCTTAATGCTCTTTGGACCAACGGCGGCTTGATGTATTCTCCTCCTTTCCGTTAAATATAAAGATGATGATCCGCGTCAGGTGAGAGCCTGACGCGGTTTTTTTAAAGGTTATATCATGTCCCATAGCTCAGCACCGCAAAAGGCTGTATTTTGGCGTAATCCGCAAGTAAGAATCTGGAGTTTTCAGATTTTAATGCTTGCCGCTTTCATCTGGCTTGCTGTTTCCATGTACGAGAACACCCTTATTAATCTGGGAACTCGAGGCATCAGTTCCGGTTTCGGATTTCTTAAAAACGAAGCAGGCTTTCGCATTGGAGAATCCTCCGGAATACCTTTGCCGCAAGGCGGGGTCCTTTGGTTTCTGCTCAGCCTTGTAACAGGGCTTTGTATTTCGAAGTTTATTTCCAGTTATCAAAAGAAAATTTCCGGCGGTTCATTAAATTGCAAGTGGCTGTCAATTTGCCTTTTTTTCAGCGTGGCCCTTCCGGTTCTCACACTTTACTTTTTCAGAAACAGTATTGAAATTATCCACTACTCAGAGTCCTCAAGTTATACTCTGGCTCTTGCTGTCGGTTTGGTGAATACTCTCAAAGTTACGGTAATAGGATGCGTGGCCTCGACCTTTTTGGGGCTGCTGATTGCGCTCGGTCGTTTGTCGCCTAACTGGCTGCTAAGTCGTCTCTGCCGCTGGTATGTGGAACTTAACCGCAATCTGCCGTTGCTCCTCCAACTTTTTTTCTGGTATTTTATAGTCCTGCAACAGTTGCCGAATGTCCGCCGATCCATCAATCTAGGCGGCTGGATATTTCTTAATAAGCGCGGTCTTTTTCTGCCGGCTTTAGTTCCGCAGGGCGGAGCATGGGCTTTTTCTATAGCTGTTATTCTTGCTCTTGCTGGAGTTGTTGTCATCTTCCGCCGTTCAAACCGTCTCCTTAATGATACAGGTACTCCGGGTAAAATTCTTCTTCCTTCGCTTGGACTGCTTATCGGTCTGCCCGCGTTGGTATGGCTTATTTCAGGTCAGCCTTTCACTTTAGACTTTCCGGTTTTCAAGGGATTCAATTTCCATGGCGGAACCGGATTAACGCCTGAATTTACAGCTCTTGTTGTCGGTCTCACAATCTACGTTTCGGCATTTAATGCGGAAATTATCCGTTCCGGCATTCAGGCCGTTTCCAAAGGTCAGCGTGAAGCGGCTCGCGCTCTGGCCATGAAAGAAACGCAGGTTATGCGCATAGTCATTCTGCCGCAGGCTATGCGTATCATAGTTCCTCCCATTACCAGTGAATATTTGGCTATTGCCAAGAACAGTTCGCTGGCTGTCGCCATCGGATATCCAGATTTTGTCAGTATCGGCGGGACCATTCTTAATCAGTCCGGACAGGCCGTGGAGATCGTTGGAATCTGGATGGGAGTTTACCTGTGCATTTCCCTGCTGATTTCAATGGGAATGAATATTTACAATAGCAAAGTCGCTTTAGTGGAGAGATAGGAATGGAACAAAATATACCCGACAGTCTCCCTCCGATAACTCAAATCGGTGTGCTGGGCTGGATTCGCAAAAATCTGTTCTTTCCATGGTATAACGGCATACTTACTGTCGTTTCCTGCTGGGTTATATGGTCGGCAGTAAGGCCGTTGTGGGAGTGGGGTGTTGTCAATGCATCCGTGACTCTTGATCCGGTCCTTGCAAAACAGCATTCCGGAGCGGCATGGGGATTCATCCGTGATATGTGGCCCGTGTTCATGACTGGAGTTTATCCTGATGTTGAACGCTGGCGTCCGCTGGTGGCTTTGGTTTTGTTTGTTATGATGGTCGGTATCAGTCTTGTTCATTCATTTCGCGGCTCCAGATGGATTCGTGTGCTTTGGCTGGCTTCTCCAATCGTGATTTTCATGCTGATATACGGAGGCGTTTTGGGTCTTCCGGTTGTCGGAACTCATTATTGGGGCGGATTAATGCTGACCATCATGCTCTCTGTTGTATCCATGCTGGCCGCTTTTCCTATCAGTGTACTTCTGGCACTCGGGCGTACTTCGAATATGCCTATCGCCAAGCCGTTTTGTGTGGCCTACATTGAGCTGATCCGCGGTGTTCCGTTGATCACTATTTTGTTTATGGCCTCGGTAGTGCTGCCGTTGTTTCTGCCTCCGGATATTAATCTTGATAAAGTACTTAGGGCCATGGTCGGTATCACCATGTTTTTTTCAGCCTATCTTGCTGAAAATATTCGCGGCGGTTTGCAAGGTGTAGGCAAGGGACAGTACGAAGCGGCGGATGCTTTAGGTATGAGCTACTGGAAAAAAACTATTGTAGTAATACTGCCGCAGGCACTTCGCATAGTCATTCCGCCAATGGTTAATAACTTTATCGGAATTTTAAAAGATACATCCCTTGTCGGTATTGTTGGGCTGGTCGATCTGCTTCAGATAGCTTTTGCTACCACCTCCAACCCGAAATGGTTCGGCAGACTTGAAGAAGCATACGTGTTTATAGCATTCTGGTACTGGATTCTTTGCTATGGACTTTCCTGCTACAGCCGTCACCTTGAAAAGAAAATACCCTCCGCAAGTAAATAGAGGTAATTTATATGACTCAGATATATACCGCAGCCCATCTGGGCGATAAGCCTGTCATTATAGATATCAACGGGCTGAACAAATGGTACGACCAGTTTCACGTTCTTAAAGACATATCTTTGCAGGTTAGACAAGGCGAACGAGTGGTAGTATGCGGACCTTCCGGTTCCGGTAAATCCACTTTGATCCGTACTATCAACAGGCTTGAAGAACATCAGGAAGGAACGATTGAAGTTAACGGAACCATCCTGAATAACGATGTGAAGCATATTGAACAGATCCGCCGCGAGGTCGGGATGGTTTTCCAGCAGTTCAATCTGTTTCCGCACATGACTATTCTGGATAACGTTATTTCCGGTCCGGTCCATGTTCGCAACATGGCGCGTAAGGATGCAATTGATATCGCTTACACCTATTTGAAACGTGTAGGAATTGCCGAGCAGGCAAATAAGTTTCCGGGCCAGCTTTCCGGCGGACAGCAGCAGCGTGTGGCAATTGCCCGTGCGCTTGCTATGCAGCCGGAGGTTATGCTTTTTGATGAACCTACATCCGCGCTCGACCCTGAAATGATCAAAGAAGTTCTCGACGTAATGCGCGAACTGGCAGAGCAGGGAATGACTATGATTTGTGTAACTCATGAAATGGGTTTTGCACGGGAAGTTGCCGACACCATGGTTTTCATGGATCGCGGACAGATCGTAGAGTACGCTCCGGTCAAAGAATTTTTCGCGGCTCCGAAAGAAGAAAGAAGCCGCATGTTTCTAGAGCAGATTCTTAACCACTAATTCCTGACAAATTTCAGACTGTCATAAAATTGGAGACTTTTATTGAAACCTCTTTCACTTATAAATGATAAACCATTGATATGGGCTCATCGCGGCGGTCGTTCCCTTGCCCCGGAAAACACGCTTCAAGCACTGCGCAGAGGACATGAAGCCGGAGCTGACGGGTGGGAAACAGATGTACAGTTGACCAAAGACGGCGAGCTTATCATCTTGCATGATCTTAATCTGCTACGCACTACCAATGCAGGCGTGCATCCATTATTCAGGGCTAATCGTCCTGCTTTGCCGTGGCGTTTCACCCTTGAGGAAATTAAAAAGCTTTCAGCGAACGTTTTTCCGCGTAGATTCTGTCCGCCTCATTATAGTGAACAGCCGTGGAAGGAACTTCCTGAAACTGTGCACCCTGATTTAAGAGTGCCGACTCTTTCCGAGGCTCTGGATATCACTGCCGAACTTGGAATGTGGATTAATATTGAAATTAAAGATCTTTCACACGATGTTCCTGAAGAATTTAGTAAAACTGTAGTGAAGAAGGTTACTGATATGGTTCACGCCAAGGGCATGGATACACAGGTGATCATATCTTCTTTCAACCATGACTATATGCGTGAAAGTAAAATTGTAGCTCCGCAGATATTCACGGGAATACTGACTCCGCATGAGTTCACGGGGGATCCCGTTGAAGCTGCAAAAGCGGTAAAGGCGGATGCATGGCATCCAGGGCTCCAGTTCCTTACAGGTGAAGTGATTCAAAGAGTGCGCGAAGCCGGAATTGCTATCAATCCTTATACCGTTAACAAACCGGAAGATGTGTCCCGCCTAACCAAATGGGGCGTAACCGGACTCGTTACAGACTGTCCGCAGTCCATTCGCTAGAAAATCGATAATTAATTCAATCGCCGTTTCATGTGAAGCGGCGATCGATTACTAAGCTGCTGTTTGCCCATGAGTTTTTTTCTTTTCCGATACTCCGCATAAAATAACTCCAGCTATGAGAGCTGTTATCGGGGCGACCATCACCAAGCCTACGCTTCCGACCAAAGTCCGGAAAATCTCTGCCGCTACCAGCTTTAAATTAAGCATCCTTGTGAAGGTTGAACCTTTGGTTACAAACAGCATCAGCATCGTAAGATATCCGCCCGAATAGGCCAGCAGCAACGTCGTAGTCATAGTTCCTGTTACCATGCGTCCGACATTTATGCCTGAATGGATAAGTTCTTTTCGCCCTATATCGGGACGCTTTTTTAATATTTCATTCATTGATGCCGTTATATCCATTGCAATATCCATTGCCGCTCCGGAAGCTCCGAGGATTACTGAAGAGTAGAAAATATCACGTAAATCAAGCGTATAGTGACCTGAAAAGATAAGCATTGCCGCAAAGGGGGAAGTCATTCCTTCCAGTCTGAGTTTTTCGCCGAAAAAGAGAGTCAGACCCAGTGCTAAAAGCAACCCGCAAAGAGTTCCAAGCGTTGCTATCAGCGTAACCTTACTAAATCCGGCTACCGAAGTAATGATGATTACCGTCAATAGAGTAAGAGTGATTACCGTAAGCCAGATTGGGTTGTTTCCGGCAAGTAATCCAGGAATAAAGAATTGCCAGAGAATATAAAAGCTGGCTACAAAACTGAATAATGCCTTCAGACCGATTGTGCGGGCGTAAATCAGAAGAATCAGGACGAAAAGTATAAACAGTACAAGTTCCCAGTCCTGCCGGTACTGGTTTACTGTTCGCGAATCTGCTGGAATGCCGTTATGAATGCGCACGGCCATCAGCAGGGTATCCCCGGGGCTGTAAATCTCATCCATATCCGGCTGCCCTACCAGTTGATTTACCCCGACAACTTCTTTCCCCTTAGCTGGCCCCTCCATGAGAATAGCTGTGACGTGCTGAGTCCCGATTCGCGCTGTCCCCATATTTATAAGTGATGAATCATCAACTTTCGTCGCGACTGCTCGCAGTTCGTATACATCCGGCTGTGTATCACGGCCGGCCTCTTCATGTTGCAGCAGAGCTACCATGCCGATAATCATCATGGTTACAATAACCGGAGTAGCAAACCGTTTCATAACTGCCCTCATAATAGTAAAAGGTCCCCGCAAGTGCAGGGACCTTGGAATTAATCGTGTAATAGACTGGAATAGAAACAATAATTAATTATTGTAAGGAATCTTGGAGTATTCTTCCTGAGGTCCGAAGGTGTTACCCAAAAGAGCCTTGGAATCGGTTTTCTTAACATCTGAAAGCTTAACGTTCATGATTGCGGCAATTTTGGTAGGGATATCAGTGTTATCGATAAACCCGCTGAATTTCTCGGAGCCGGAACCAATTGCAGAAGCTGGAATAAATGTTCCTGTGTGTACAAAGGAAGTCCAGAAGATACGAGCTCTCTGAGAGACTAAGTCTGTTACCGCAACCATGGTCGGTGTGTAAGAATAACCGTAACGGACTTTTTCTTTTGCAGGCAGAGACTGGTTTTTATCCTGAACATCCATTGCGTTATTCAGAATCTTGTCTTCGCTTGGAGTGCGGTCAGTCAAACCCCATTTTGATTCAGCGTACTTAATGAATGTTTCATGGCGTTTAGCAATATCTGATTCTTTTTCGGCGAGCTTATTGTAAAACTTGTCGAGATTGTCTTCTGCAGAAACAGTGACATTTTCCAGTTCCTTAAGATCAAGGAAGTATCCGTTTTGATCAAGAGAGATACCGAGTGCAACTCCGCCTGTTTCATGGTCTGCTGCGGTAACGATTAAAGTTTCTTTAGGATGTTTTTTATAGAAATCGAAAGCAACTTTGACAGCTTCATCCATGGCAAGTGTGTCCAAAATTACTGATTTTGCGTCATGGGCATGTGCTGCGTGGTCAATACGTCCGCCTTCAATCATCATAAAGAAAGGTTTCTGCTGTGCGGAAAGGACTTCTACACCTTTTTCAGTAAGTTCACTGAGTGCAGGAATTTTGTCTTTTTCAAGTTTGCTGTTGCGGCGTTCAACTTCATAAGGAATATGGCTTGCTGCTAAGGATGCAAAAACTTTTTCCCCTTTTTTCGCTTTATAAGCACGGAATCCATCACGGGCGGACTCGCCTACAAAGAGTTTGTATCCATTATCTGCAAACATTTTTACAACGTCCAGATTATCTTTACGTTTGGATTTTAGCCCCTGAGCGTTATCCTTGGAAACAAAGTGACGATAACCGCCACCTGCAAAGTAATCGAATTTGGAGTTAGCCTGATCGACTGCAATTGCATTTTCTGCGTCACGGTCAGTGTTATGCGCTGAAAATGATGCTGGCGTTGCATGTGTCAAACGGGTTGTTGTTACAATACCGACTGCATAGCCTTTATCTCTGGCTGCTTCAGCAATTGTTTTGATGTCTGCGCCGCTTGGGAGTTTTCCGATGTATCCGTTGGTTGTTTTGAATCCACAGGCAAGAGCTGTTCCGCCGGCGGCAGAGTCGGTAACAAGAGTGTTGTCTGAAAATGTGGTGACCAGTGCAGAATAAGGGAAGCTGTTCATAACAAGTTTAGCTTCAGGGTTGGCAGTTTCCATTTTGTAGTAATATTCTGCAGCCATACGCTGTGTGGGCCCGAGGCCGTCACCGATAAAGTAAAATACATACTTCGGTGCTGCGGCAAATGCTGCTACCGCCAGCATGGTAATACAGACGGTTATAATTGAAATACGAATAGTTTTTCTAAGCATGTTCTCATTCCTTACAAATTTAAAGTTGCCTCGCGTCGGGGACCATTCCCCGGGCATATCCCACCCTGCGGTAGAGATATTCAACATGAGCTGTTTAGCTTAATCTGTTTAATTAAGCTTTGTGAAAAAACGTTTCATTAACGCATTCATAATCATGCTTCATTTGTTATTTATTCTGACTCGAATATTTAACAAACTTGTGAAACAGATTGCAGTTACTCATATTATAAATTTGTTATCACCTCAATATAAAAAAGCAATTTAGGCTGAGGACGATTAATCTATTTAATACAAATTTGTATTAAAATGTTAATGGGATCAAAAAAGGATATGGTACTCAATTGACGGAAAGCAAATACAGTTATTGTGGGAATGAGTTTAGGTGAGGGATGTTTCCTCAGCTGTATGCTGCTCTTTTATTGAAAGGATCTGCCCAATATTTGCAAAGAAAATATCAATCAGTTTGGGATCAAAATGTTTTCCTTGTTCGTTTAAAAGTAAATCAAAAGCCTGTTCTACAGGCCATGCCTCTTTGTAAGGACGGTTAGAAGTTAATGCATCAAATACATCTGCAACAGCGACAATGCGACCTTCAATAGGAATGTTCTCGCCGCAAAGTCCTTCGGGGTAGCCTTGTCCATTCCATTTTTCATGATGGGTTAACGCAACGGTTCTGGCTGCACGCAAAAGAGCATTGTCATGGACGCCGATTATTTTCCCGCCGATTAAAGTGTGTGTTTTCATTATTTCCCATTCATCGGAGGTAAGCTTTCCCGGTTTGAGGAGAATGCTGTCAGGTATGCCTATTTTTCCTACATCGTGCATAGGTGCTGCGTTAAGCAGTATGTCCGCTTCGCTGTTTGAGAAACCGAAACCTTTTGCAATTGTGTGGCTGTATTTACTCATGCGCAGAATATGCTGACCTGTCTCATTGTCTTTGAATTCTGCAGCGATTCCAAGTCGACGAATGACTTCCAGTCTGGTTGAATATAAATCTTTGGTTCTTTCAGCAACCTGACGCTCCAAAAGAAGATTGTGGTTCAATAAAGCTAAATGAGTTTTTATCCGTGCCTTAACAACCAGAGGATGAATAGGTTTGGTAATATAGTCTACTGCTCCAAGTTCAAAACCTAGAGTTTCATCCCCACCATCATTTTTCGCCGTTACAAAAATTACAGGAATATTTTTTGTTTTAATTTGTGATTTAATCCTGCGGCATACTTCATACCCGTCCATCTCCGGCATCATAACGTCGAGCAGGATAATATCCGGAGGTTCGGAAGAGTTAACTACCTCCAAAGCTTTTTTACCATTTATGGCCACTTTTACTCTGTAGTCATTTTTGAGGATTGTAACGAGCGTCTCGATGTTACTGGCAATGTCGTCTACCACTAGAACTGTCTGAGGTATGTACTCAGTCATTTTTTAAATTTCCTTATTGGTTCAATTTAAAAGAGAAGGATGAATATATACATGAATTTTATGTATTATCATGGGATAACTAAGTATTTATTGTACCAAGTTGTTATAACGTAGCAGTATTTTGATTTAAAATCACTTAATACAGCAAAAAAATGGATCAAAAATTGTATTTTCCCGGTAAGAGTTGCTAGTGAGTATATAATTTTAGTTTAAATAAATTTGTCTTTATGATATATAGTATAATACTATATCTATGTCTGCTCAATATCTTTTAAGGGCTTTAATATGAAAAATAAGTATAGTTTGTCATTGATCTTCACTCGAACTTTTCTGATTCCGACCATTATCCTTGTGGTTCTGACCGGGGTGGGCTGCTACCATATGTTCCGTTCCGAGTCTGATTCGTACGAAAAAATAGTTAAGGTCAATGCGAAGATGTATAATCGCCTGTTAGCACAGAAGATGAGTCTGGATCTCAAAAATATGTTTAACGATATCGAGTTAGCTTGCAGTTATATTGATGTGCAGCGGTTTTTAAAAAGTCGTAATCCTGTTAAACGTTCCGATTTGGAATTAGAATATATTTCGCTGTGTAATATTCGCAAGGTTTATGATCAGGTTAGAATTCTTGGACTCGATGGCATGGAACTGATTCGTGTAAATTATAACGATGGATACCCGGCAGCCGTTGCACCGGATAAACTTCAAAATAAAAACAACCGTTATTATTTCAGGAACTCGTTAGAGTTAAAGCGCGGCGAAATTTATGTTTCTCCGTTTGATCTGAATGTTGAAAACGGAGAGATAGAGCAGCCTTTAAAACCCATGATCCGGGTCACTATGCCTATTTACGATGATGACGGGCAAAAAATTGGTTTCGCTGTGCTTAACTATCTAGGACAGAAATTACTTGACGGTCTAGCTATGAATTCCGAAAAATTTAAAAATCCTATGATATCCCCAATGCTCTTAAATAATGAAAGTTACTGGTTGTTCTCTCCGGACAAATCTCAGGAGTGGGCTTTCATGTATCAGGATCGTAAAGGTATTAATTTAAAACATCTCAAACCTGAAGCATGGAAGCAAATATACTCATCTTTAAATGGGCAGTTCACCACTGGAGACGGTCTTTATACGTTCGACACCATCATTGTTGCGCCTGAAAGCAAAATTGCGGAAGTCAGTTGGAATGGACGTAACTGGAAAATAGTTTGCCTGATTCCTGCGTCAACATTCGACGCGATTCTTTTGGACACTTCATCACGCTATCTACTTGTGTTTTTATGTATTTTTTTGATTATACTTTTCGGAACTCTGACAAGAGCAAATTTTATTAAAGCGCGGGCTAGCGGGCAGAAAAAATTAGAAGCGGCTAAGCAGGCGGCAGAAGATGCCAATCGGGCTAAAAGTGATTTTCTGGCGCGAATGAGTCATGAAATCAGAACTCCTATGAATGCAATTATCGGTCTGACACATCTGGCCCTTAAGACGGAAATGACCCCAAAGCAGCATGATTATCTGACGAAGGTTGATATTTCTGCAAAGTCTTTGCTCGGTATAATAAATGACATATTGGATTTCTCTAAAATAGAGGCAGGCAGGCTTGAACTTGAAAAAACTGAGTTTCTTTTGGATGATGTGTTTAATGATATACTTAACATACTTGGCCTTCAAGCAGGGCAGAAAGGGCTCGAACTTATACTTATGGTAAGAAGCACAGTCCCCAATATGCTTGTAGGGGATAGATTGCGTCTTGGACAGGTGTTAATGAATCTGACAGGGAATTCCATAAAATTTACTGGATCAGGCGAGATTGTCATCTCAGCTGAACTTATCGAAGATACAGATAAAATAGCGGTAATAAGGTTCTCAGTTAAGGATTCCGGTATTGGTATTTCTCCGAAGCAGGCTGCAGCTTTGTTTCAGCCTTTCAGTCAGGCTGACGGTTCCATTTCAAGACGGTTCGGCGGCACTGGGCTCGGTTTAGTCATCAGCAAAAAGTTAGTTACGCTGATGGGCGGAACCATGGAGCTGAAAAGTGAGGCAGGAAAAGGAAGTGAATTTATTTTTACTATTCCGTTTCAATTACAGGAACCGGGTAAAAGGGAACTCTATCTTTACCCTGAAGAAATCAGAGGCATGCGTGTTTTGGTGGTGGACGACAGCCGCATGTTCCGAATGGTTCTGGATAAGGTGTTACAGTCGTTCACTTTTAGAGTGGACGCGGCTGAGAGCGGGGAGCAGGCTTTAGAGTTGCTGCATCGTTATGACGAGTCAGACTGTTTTAAGCTGGTTATCACAGATTGGCGAATGCCTGATATCGACGGTATCGAGTTAGCTGAAAAAATTAAGTATTCTGAAAACTTGGTTAATGTTCCTAAAGTTATCATGTTGACAGCATACGGGAATGAAGAAGTTCGTTACAGAGCCGAAAAAGTGGATCTTGACGGGTTCATGCTCAAACCTTTCGATAGGTCGATTATGTTTGATACTATTATGGAAGTCTTTTCATATAATGATTATCGATTGAATAAAGTTGTTTCCACAGAAGGTAAAGCAGTCCCTTCTTTTAATATTAATGGAACTCATGTTTTGCTGGCGGAGGATAATGATATTAACCAGCAGGTTGCGCGTGAAATACTTGAAGATGCAGGAGTGACAGTTTCAATCGCTAACAATGGGAAAGAGGCTCTCGAAATGATTAAGACTAATGCTTACAGTGCCGTGCTTATGGATATTCAGATGCCCGTGATGGATGGATTGCAAGCTGTTAAAATTATTCGGGAAGATGAAAACCTGCAATCTCTTCCGGTTATAGCCATGACTGCACATGCTCTTGTCGGGGACAGGGAAAAAAGTCTGCTTGCAGGAATGAATGATCATATTACCAAGCCTATTGATCCTGATATACTTATTGCAACCCTTTCCAAATGGTTGCCGGAAAACCCTGAACTTAAGTCTGGACAGGAAGGGGCGCAAAACTTCCTTTATGAAGTCCCTTCTATATTCAATCAATTATCTGAAATAAATGTTAAAAAGGCAATCAGCAGGCTTCGCGGAAATACAGAACTTTTTAAAAAACTCCTCATCAGTTTTGTGCATGAGTGTGATGACCTTTACGCAAAATTAATCTCTCACATATCTAAAGGAGAGAATAAAGATGCACAGCTTCTCGCCCATTCTATGAGAGGTACTTCCGGCAATATTAGTGCTGAAAGTTTGCAATATCTTTTTCAGGAAATCGAAAACTCGCTTAGTAACGGAGCGGATATTGAACAATCACTATTAGATGATCTTGAAGCAGAAAAAAATTTGGTTATTAAAGAAATTTTTAAAGTATTTCCTCAAGCCGGAGATAATAAATATATCCGGTTACGTGATGAGGAAAATGATATTATCGCACTAAGTGATGCTCGGAAGCTGTTGCCTAAACTTAGGGATATGGCAGAGTTATTAAAAAAGCATGATATTGAGTCTCAGGATGTTTACAACTCTATTAAGCCTCAATTGACCGGAGCCGCACCAAATTTTTCAAAAGAACTTGGTGAAAGTCTTGGTAAATTCGATTTCACCTATAGCCAAACAATTGTTGAGGGCTTTATTGCAAAATATGAGCAGGAGAGTGAATAATGGATAAGCCTAGAATTCTTGTAGTTGATGACACCGTAGATAATTTGGAAATATTAAGTGGATTATTGCGCCCGAACTATAGAGTCAGCGTCGCAACAAACGGGGCCGATGCTCTGCGAATGGTATTATCTAATGACCCTCCTTCCCTTGTTTTGCTTGATATCATGATGCCGGGAATCGACGGATACCAGGTTTGTAAAACGATGAAACAAAATAAGGGCACTCGAGATATTCCAATAATTTTTGTGACAGCAATAAGCGAAATTGAAAATGAAGAAATGGGATTAAACCTCGGGGCTGTGGACTACATAATAAAACCATTTAATCCTGCTATTGTTTTGGCAAGAGTAAAGACTCATCTTTCATTGTACAGCCAGACGGTGTTGCTTCAAAACCTTGTCCGCGAACGGACTTTCGAACTTGAAAAGGCCAAGGAAGCGGCTGATATGGCTAATAAAGCTAAAAGCATATTTCTAGCTAATATGAGCCATGAACTAAGGACTCCGCTTAACGGCATTATCGGAATGACTCAGCTCCTTTCGGAAAGCAATCCAACTGAATTGCAGAAATGTTTTCTGGAGGACGCACTGGCTTCCTGTTCCAGGATGCTGACAATGGTTAATGATCTATTGGAACTGTCCCGTGTTGAAGCCGGTAAAGTAGCTTGCTGCCCTTGCAGTTTCAAAACTAGAGAGAGTATTGATCAAGTTATTCAGTTTTATCGAGAGCAGGCAAATGAAAAAGAACTCAAGCTTACCTGTTCATTCGAAGCAAATATTCCAACTTATTTATGCGGTGACATTAGTCACGTCCGTCAAATCTTAATGAATCTGCTTAATAATTCATTCCGCTATACCAAAAGCGGATTTATAGATGTTTCAGTTAAATTATGGGGAGAAAATAATGAGGGGGCCAGCCAAAATTCTTCTTTAATTCTCTGTTTTGCTGTCAAAGACAGCGGAATAGGTATAGCCGCTGAAAAACAGGCTGATATTTTCGAAGCTTTTGCTATAGGCGAAGATTTTCTGACGAAGACTTACAGCGGTGCAGGATTGGGGCTTTCCATTTCAAAGCGTCTAGTTGAATTGATGGACGGACATATTTGGCTTGATAGTCGCGAAGGCGTCGGCACAACAGTCTATTTTACCATCCCATGTGCGGCAGTAAGCTAATATCAGGCTAGATGCAAAATGGACGGATTAATCTGGTTTGTTCTTTGCTGTGCTTGTTTTGTGGGGCAAAGATTATCGGGGAGAGATAGCTAAGAAGAAAATAGTTACTAAAAATACTGGCAATATTGAGATATCAATCCTTTTCGCTGACTCCCTTTAGGGTCTGGAAATGTTTGTTTAAAAACAGTATGAGTGAAGCTGGCGGGACTTATGTTGCTCATGGTGTTTGAATTAGTTCTTAGTTGATCAAAATAGATGTCTATTCTATTTTTGGTTGAACCAATCTTTAAGAATAACTATTTAATATACTTATTGTAAATAATACTATGTTAAGTTTCAGAATCTCTATTTGCTTTGCTTGATCTCCAAAAAGCGTGTTATGTTCAAAGTAGTTAAAAAAGCAAAACTCATAGAGGTGTACAATGCATGGATTAATCTGGTTTGTTCTGGTGGGGCTGGTTGCCGGATGGCTGGCCGGAATGCTTATGAAAGGCGGCGGCTACGGTGTCATCGGAGATATTGTCGTAGGTATTCTTGGCGCGGTGCTTGGTGGATTCCTTTTTGGATCTATCGGTATCGGTGCGAACGGATTTCTAGGGTTGATAATTATTTCTACGGCCGGAGCGGTTATTTTGATCTTTCTTTTGCGTCTTGTTAAAAGGCTCTGACAAATCAAATAAATATTTCAGTGTTGATACAAAAACATCTTTCATGTTGTTAAACATGAAAGATGTTTTTGTATGCAATAAATTTATGGTTCAGCTTAACCACCGACTGAAACATTCGGACAGTGCGGAAGTACAAGATCTCTTAAAGCATAAACATGATCGCGGTCCGGAGGCATTACTCCGTGGAGGACATATTCGCGGTCCAGTTGTTCCCATTTGGGTTCGCCAAGACGGTGGTAAGGGAGGATGTCGAGACCTTCCACAGCATCTCCAAGTGCACCGACAAATTTAGCTACCGCTTCAATGTTTTCTGCTGAATCATTACAGCCCGGAATGAGCGGAATTCTTATGCGCAGTTTTTTGCCCATTTCTGCGGCCATTTTGATGTTGCTTAAAATCTGCTCATTTGGTGCTCCGGTGAGCTCTTTATGTTTAGCTGAATCAATATGTTTGATGTCGGTCAGTACCAGATCTGTATATTTCATAACTTCCGCAAAGGTTTCTTGCGGGCACAGGCAACAGGATTCAATTGCTGTATGCAGGGATCTTTTTTTGGCTTCCTGCAATGCTTTGATCAAAAAATCAGATTGCAATGTGGGTTCTCCGCCGGAAAATGTCACGCCGCCTTTGGATGTATTATAAAAAGGGCGATCGCGTTCAACTTCTTCCATCACTTCGTCAACGGTCATGTAGCGGCCCACAATTGTCATTGATCCTGCATAACATTTTTCAACACATTCGCCGCAATAAGTGCATCTATCGCGGTCAATTTCAACTTTGAAATTTTCTTTAATGCTAATAGCCTGCTCAGGGCAAAGCGTTGCACATTTTACGCAGCTTATGCAGTGGTGAGGTATGCGCATAATTTCCGGCTTACTGCTCATGGATTCAGGATTTTGGCACCATTTGCATTTCAAGGGGCATCCTTTCAAAAAGACCAGAGTGCGAATGCCTCCGCCGTCATGGACAGCAAAACGCTGTATATCAAAGACCAGTCCCGTGAGCGGTCCTTTGTCTTTATCCTTTAAACTGAATTTATGCTGCCGTTCCTTCCATCTCATCATAGTCACCCGCTTATTTATGTGATGCCGGCCTTTGGCGGCTAAAGGTGTAAGCCCTGAATAAGGCCCCCGGCATAATTGCCGGGGGCCGCATAATCACTAGAAGTTCTGTTCAGTACGGGCGAGAATGTCATCCTGCAGTGATTTGTCCAGTGCGGTAAAGAATGCACTGTATCCTGCAACGCGGACAACTAATCCCTTATGTTTTTCAGGGTTAGCCTGAGCGTCGAGCAGGGTTTCACGACTGATAACGTTGTACTGCACATGGAATCCGCCGTTTTGGAAGTAAGCTTCGGTAACGGCTTTGAGATTCTCCAGTCCTTTTTCTCCTTCGATTGCGGAAGGATGGAATTTCTGGTTCAGCAGTGTTCCGTTGGATGCAATCTCATGATCCAGTTTTGCAACGGATAGAACAGATGCGGTAGGACCGCAGGAGTCGTAACCGGATATAGGTGATACACCGTCAGCAAGTGGTGTCCATGCTTTGCGTCCGTCAGGAGTTGCCGTTACAACGGAACCTAAAGGCACGTTTGCAGAAGCAGGGTAGAGGCCCGGCTGGAATTTACCACCGCGAGGGTTGGTGTATTTGTTGACTTCTTTGCAGTAGATAAGAGCTGCTTCCTTAGCAATTTCATCTGCGTAATCGTCATCATTGCCGTACTTAGGAGCACGGTTGACGAGCATCTGGCGCAGGTCTTCCTGTCCTTCGAAGTTGTTGGCGAGTGCTTCCTGAAGCTGTTCAAGAGTCAGAGCTTTATCGTCAAAAACGATCTTTTTGATAGCAGTTAAGGAGTCACCTGCGTTGGCAACACCTACGCCCTGCGGCCCTGTGAAGTTGTAATGAGCTCCGCCTTCCTGCAAGGAAATTCCTTTGGAAATGCAGTCGTCAACGAGAGATGACAGGAATGGAAGCGGACAATGTTTACCGTGGGTCATATCAACAGCGTTGTCAGCAGCAGCCATAAGTTTTACGAAATGAGCTGTCTGCTGTGTGTATGAAGCCATGAGATCTTCAAAAGATTTGAAGGTTTTCATGCTTCCTGATTTAGGACCAAGTTGTTTTCCGGTGCGTTGGTCAACACCGTCATTGAGGCAAAGCTCAATAATTTTTGCCATGTTGTAGAAAGCTGCGTCATGCCAGCCTTCGGTTTTGCCGCCGACCTGAGGTTCTACGCAGCCGATGATACCGTAATCACGAGCATCTTCACGTTCAAGACCGCGAGCCAGAAGAGCCGGTACAATAACGCGGTCATTGTAGTATGCGGGATACCCCATTCCCATACGGCTGAGTTCAGCGGCTTTCTTGTATAACGGATCAGGTGTTCCTTCGTGAATGCGGATGGATAGTGAAGGCGCATAAAGCTTAGTATTGGCGCTCGCTTGCAGGATAAGATAGGACATCGTGTTTGTGGCATCAGAGCCGTCACGTTTCTGTCCGCCAACTATCAGGTTCATAAACATGGGGTAGCCTGCAAAAGCCATAGAGGAGTTTTCGTCACGAACTTTGTTAAGTTCAGAGAACTTGACCCACAGCATGTCCAGCAGTTCCTGTGCCTTTTCAACAGAAATGCTGTCAGCCTGAAGGAAGGGATTCATGTATTGGTCAAAGCGCATCGGTGAAATGGAGTGACCGTTTGATTCAATCTGGATAACCAGATGGATGAACCAGAATGCCTGCATTGCTTCCTGAAAGGATTCAGCAGGCTGGGCGGGAACTTTGCGGCAGATGCGGGCTATTTCAATAAGTTCGGCTCTGCGCTCTGAATCATCACATGCGGATGCCATTTTTTCTGCCAGCACTGCAAAACGTTCTGCAAAAGCGATAACAGCTTTGTTGGCTGTGACAACTGATTTCAGAAAATGCATTTTATTAAGCTGTGAAGGATCTGAGAAATCAATTTCAGCCAGTTTAGCTTCAGCCTGAGCAATAACAGCATTGAGGCCGAGTTTTAGTACTTTATCATAGTTGGCGGAAATGTGGCCTACGCCGTTGTAGAAGTAGTTGCCGACGGTGAACACAACTTCATTGTGTGCTTCAAGAGATTCTTCAGGCATGAGCTTGGAAGCAATTTCATTAACAGTTTTGCCGTCCCAGTATGCGAAAGCTTTGCGCAGTTTGGCTTTAACATCTTCAGAAATAAGGAAAACGTCGGAAGTCCTTTTTGCGAGGCGGTCCAGTTCCTCTTCAACCCATTTGCAGGAAAATTCCGGAAAAATCGGAGCAGAGCGAGGCATGGAGCACTGGTTACCGACCAAAATTTCATCGTCCTGAATGAAAATTGACATGCCGGAGAGAATCTTTTCCAGAGCCTTTGCGCGGCGAGTCGGCATGGGCAATCCTTCTGTTTCCTTATAGGATTCAGTGATCAGCTCGGCACGTTCTGCGCAGATTGAAGGTGTTGTGTTTAAAAAACGATCAAGGATTTTTTCTACACGCTCTGAAGTACCCACAGTCTTGGGAATTTCTACATTAGGTTTATTCTTAGTCATTGCTCCACTCCTTCATTAAAAGTTAATTTTCCAGAGTTATTAAGAACTATACGCTGCAAGACCGGCTTTGGCGCAAGCCATGTCCTGCTCAACACTGCCGCCGCTCACTCCGATTCCACCGACTATTTTTCCACCTTCTTCAATAGGAAATCCACCGCCGAAAATTACAATCCGTCCGTTTTCAGCGGTGTGAATGCCATACAGCGGTCCACCTGGCTGTGACACTGTTCCTAGAGTTTCGGTTGACATTTTCGCTGCTACGGCAGTGTATGCTTTATTCCAAGAGAGGCTTACGCTGACCAGCAAAGCATCATCCTGTCGTAGCTGTGCAACAAAGTTTCCACCCTGATCTACCACCGCGATCACCATGGGCACGCCTATTTCGTCTGCTTTTTCGGCCGCTGCCATGATCATTTGTTGAGCTTTCTTTGCTGTAACTGGCATTATCGGTTCCCTTATTTGATAATGTTGAGCATAAAGTTTTCCACTACTTTTGCTGTTGCCTGATAATTCTAGCTAAGAGAAAAACATGCCATGAAATGAATATCTTTATATTGCAGATAGCTAACGTAGTTTAGGGGCTTGTCATGTCTAATTTGATCCATACTTAGGTGTCACTCCAGGTTGACAAGGTATGAATTTACGATTTTATTTCTAGTATAAAAGATATTCTATTCAAGTATGTTATGCGGTAAAGTTAGTTTGGTTGACATGAATGTGTACAGTGGTTGTCAACTAGGATGTAATTCTGTTTGACAGGAATTATGGAAGGATGAATATTTTTGATTTTTTTCCAGTTGTTTAATATGTTACTGTAATAACATATTAAATTTTTACTGTTTCCGAGGCTGGGCTATTGATATTTATCATGAAGAAAAGTGGCATTGATCGTGCTAAGATCTTTAAAACATGAACCGCAATCAGTACTTAGTGTAAGCAAAAAATCGATTATATTGGATTAAGATACGTAATATGAAATCTAAAGATGATAATTTAAACAAAACAAATGTCTGTCCTGAGGACTTTATTGATGAGCTTAACACTCTGCGTGGGAGAGTCTCAGAGCTTGAAGCTACGAGATCTCTGTGCGGTAATTTCAGTAAGGAATGTAATCTCAGTACACAGATTAATGATTCGCAGATGGATGACAAGAATTATCGATTTGAAGACTATTTTGATGTTGAGGCCATTCAGCAGATTCAGGATGCCTTTTCCGAGGCGACAAGTGTCGCTTCGATTATCACGGACCTTGACGGACAACCCATAACCAGACCAAGCCGATTTTGTAAGCTGTGTAACGATGTTATCCGCAAGACTCCTAAGGGGCTTAAGAATTGTATGCGTTCCGATGCATCATTCGGCACAAAAAGCCCACTCGAACCTATAATGCGTCCTTGCCTGAGCGGCGGACTCTGGGACGGCGGTACAAGTTTTTATGTCGGGGACCGTCATATTGCGAATTGGATAATCGGTCAGGTTCGCTGTCCGCCCATTAATGACGAGCGCATCAAAGGGTATGCCAGAGAGATAGGCGCGGACGAGGATGAATTTATGGAGGCCCTGAAGCTTGTGCCTGTCATGTCGCGCGAAAAATTTATGAGTGTCTGTAATGTCCTTTGCCTTGTGGCCAATCAGATTTCAATTTTAGCCCGCAAAAATTTTTTACAGGCTCAGGCCATTGCCAGACGGCGGGTTGCAGAGGCTGCTTTGCGTGAAAGTGAAGAACGTTTCCGCCAGCTTTCCCAGTCAACTTTTGAAGCTATATTTATTCATCGTGACGGGGAAATTCTGACTACAAACAAGGCCGGGCATCGAATTTTCGGTTATTCTCAGGAGGAATTTTCCGGCCTCAATATTGATGATCTGGCTGATCCTGTTCATCGGAAAAAAGTTAAAGAATACACATCAAAAAATAAAAAATACCGCTTCGACGCAAATTTCAGGTGCAGAGACGGCAAGATGCTGATTTGCGAGATTCAGCAGCGCGACATAATTTTTCAGGGTGAAAGCGTAGGAGTCTGTGCCATAAGAGACGTTACTGAACGGATTGAATCCGAGCGGCAGAGTAAAGAAAAAGAGCAGCAGCTTATTCAGGCTGATAAAATGGTTTCGCTGGGCATTCTTGTTTCAGGTATGGCCCATGAGATAAACAATCCAAACAGTTTCATGACTCTCAATCTTCCGTTGCTGGGTGATATATGGGGTGATATTGCTCCGATTCTGGAAGATTATTACCATGAAAACGGCGAGTTCTTAGCCGGAGGTTTGGAGTACTCTGAACTTAGAAGTTTTATGCCGGACCTGCTTTCAAGGATGCAGGAGGGGGCATGCAGAATCAGCGGAATTGTGAACAGCCTCAAGGATTATTCTCGGATACAGCCCGGTGAATTGATGTGGGATGTTGACCTTCGAGATGTGATCAAGAACTCACTGCGTCTGCTGGAAAATATGATCAGCCAGAAAACAGCTAAGTTTGAAACTGATCTTGCGGAATCTCTACCCACTGTTCGCGGTAATTCCCAGCGTCTATCACAGGTTCTGATCAACCTGCTGGTTAATTCATGCGAAGCTTTGACTGATCGTAAACAGGGAATTCATCTTTCGTCAAAGTTCAATAAGGCTGAAAAAAGAATAGATATAATTGTGAGTGATGAGGGCAGCGGTATTGCAACTGAAAACCTTACGAAGATAACAGATCCGTTTTTTACCACAAAACGGAACAGTGGCGGAACAGGGCTTGGGCTCTCCGTGTCTTCGTCGATTGTACAGGAACATTCCGGCGAATTGGAATTTTCCGGCAATCCCGGCGGGGGGACTGTTGCAAGATTTTCTATTCCGGTCGTAGAAAATGAGGATGAGAATGCATAAAGTCGCAGGTCTTACACCAAGATATCCGCTTTTGCTTGTTGATGATGAAGATTCATGGCTGCAAAGTTTCAGGGCTACTCTCCGTTCACAGGGGATAGATAACGTAGTTCTCTTAAATGACGGAACTAAAGTGATGGAAGTGCTCGGGCGGAATAAATTCTGCGCTGTTGCTGTAGACCTGATGATGCCCGGTATTTCCGGCGAAGAGCTCATTCCGCAGATTGTTGAAGAACATCCAGAGCTTCCTGTTCTCGTTATTTCAGGGCTTAATGATATTAAAGCCGTAGTGAACTGTATCCGCAAGGGAGCTTTTGATTTTATTGTCAAAACCGAGGAACGTAATACCCTTATTGCCGGGGTGCGTCATGCTATTGAAATTTTTGAGCTGCGGCAGGAAAACAGTTCGCTGCAGCAAAGTTTTTTCATGGACGGTCCTGACAGGCCGGAGCTGTTTTCAGAGATTATTACTGCCCACAAGGATATGTATTCCATATTCAAATATATTGAAGCCATAGCTGAAACTTCGCGCCCTGTGCTTATTACAGGTGAATCCGGAGTAGGTAAGGAACTGATCGCGCGGGCAGTGCATAAAGCCAGCGGACGCAAAGGGGAATTTGTCGCCGTAAATGTCGCCGGATTAGATGATAATATTTTTTCAGATACATTGTTCGGGCACAAAAAGGGTGCTTTTACCGGAGCGGCTGAAGCCCGCATCGGACTGGTGGAAAAAGCTAAAAAAGGGACTTTGTTTCTTGATGAAATAGGTGATCTCAGCCAGACATCGCAGACTAAATTGCTGCGACTGTTGCAGGAACATGAGTTTATGCCGCTGGGATCTGATATGGCTAAGCGTTCAAGCGCAAGGATTATTACTGCAACTCATCAGTCAATCAACGGAATGCAGGAACATGGTAAATTCCGCAAAGATCTGTTTTTCAGGCTGCGTGGACATATGCTGTGCATCCCGCCTCTCAGAGAGCGGATGGAAGACATTCCGCTTCTGCTTTCACATTTTTTGAATGAAGTGCAGGCAGAAGTAGGAGTTGATGTTGAGGCTGATGTCCATGAAATAGCAAGATTTCTGGCTAATTATTCTTTCCCCGGAAATATACGGGAGCTTCAGCATTTGGTCCATGATGCTGCCGGTATTTGCGGCTATAAAGGGCTAATGGCAAAGCATTTTAAGAAGCTGCTGGTCGTGCCGTTAGAGTCAAGTTCAAGTGGCTTTAATACTGCTTTGGAAGAAAGTGTAACGTTTGGAACCAGATTGCCGACTTTGCATGAACTCAGATCTAAGCTATTTGATGAAGCTCTCCGGCGCACAAAAGGGAATCAATCCTCCGCTGCGCAGCTTATAGGTGTCACCAGACAGGCTGTGAGCAAGTATTTAAAGAAAAATGAATATGATTAGTATGCTATGATGTTAGTGGGCAGCCGTGCCGACCCGTGAAGCTTCAATCAAAATTTCTGTTACGAATTTGGAAGCATTCCGGGTGGTCCAGTAATCAGTTATGTACCGCTCGTATGACTCTTCTCCGAGTATATATCCGTTGTGGCCCGCCCACCTGCAAATCTTTTGATAAGTTTTGTGAATTTCTTCATGCGGGCCTATGTGATAGCAAGACACCATCATGCAGCCGCCAAATTTGAATTGGTTTTCTTCGTTGCATGGCATCAAAGTCTTTTGCAATATTTTAACAGGCTGGTTTCTGTTCTCTACTCTGTCGTTTAAAGAGGAGAAATTAATAATAACCGGTCCGGTTATTTCATTTTCAAGATTTTCAACATGCTGCGTAAACTCAAGGTTGATAATTGATGATTTAATATCATTATCAAATTCTTGATCCAGAAAAATGAGATTTGAAGGATCAACATATTTAACAGAAACTTCTTTGATATTGTTGTCTATCACCATTTCCGCTTCTAAAATCAGCGTATACCAGTCCCGTACAGAGACGTGTTTTCTGCGAAGTTTTTCCTGATCTTTTTCTAGCTCGTTAATTTTAGAAACAAAAGAATTTTGGAGAGATTTGAAGACATTGGATCCACTTCCTTCGATGAATTCTTTCATTTCATCAAGAGTAAATCCCATTTGTTTGTAATATTTAATGACAGGAACGGCTAACAGCGCATCGAGAGTATAGTATCTGTAGTTGTTGTAGTCGTGGCGGTGAGAGGGAATGAGATTTATCGTATCATAATAGCGAAGAGCTTTTTTCGATATGTTACATATCTTGCTCATGTCTCCTATGAAATACCTATTTTTAGTTTTCATAGTTTTCCTCCTGTAGCTTTTTTAGTCTGTCATTTAAATATGTTGTTAAAGTTCATATAAAAATGGGGAGCGTTTTACCGTGGTGAAACGCTCCCCTTATATCTACGAGAATTTTTTAGGTCAATCCTTGATATAGCGATTGATCGTTGCGGCCCCTTCTTCGTGGGCGCGGTAGTAAACCCGGAGTTCTTCGTTGGAATCAAGGTCAAATCTAGATTCTTCAAGAAGGCCGTTGGCTTCAGCTGTCATCAAGGCATTTATTATAGAATGTTTTTTGAATGCTTTGAAGTGGCCGTACTGATCTTTTAACGCATCCATTACGCAGTCCGCGCAAGCTTCGTCAGTTTTAGTAACAAATTTTAATATAGCGTAGTTTAAGGGGTTCATGCTATCTCCTGATCATTTTTTTTGAACAAATCCATGGGGTTCATTGATATGATAAAGATACCGATAACCATTGTTATGGCTGCTATCCATGCGATAGGAGGCATAGCCCATCCTTCGTATCCAAAACAAACACCAAGAACTATCCAGCAGCAAAATGGTCCCCAGAATGAAAAGGTTCCGTTGCAAGACATTCCAAGAGCTGCTCCGCACATAGCGTTGCCTTTATACCAGTACATGAAGGTCAGGTACGCACTAAGGCCGGCAATAACAAACCAAATAATGGAGCTGTCGGTGAAGGACTGTGCAACCATGCTGAATGCATCAACATGCGCGATCATGCTGAACAAAGGTACTAAAATAAGAAGATTTGAAAGACCGGCGGTGACCTGACGGATAGTAATACCGATTTCAGGGTCGATCATTGAGGTTCCATAACCGCATATACATCCTTCAATTCCCCAGCAAACTGCTGCAAGGAAGCCAAAGAAGAGACCTAACAGAAGGTTGTCAGGAACATTATCGCCGATTCCTGTACTACCGATCATGAAGCTGGCTCCGAAACAAATGGCGATACCGAGAAGCATACGGGAGTTCAGTTCTTGTTTAAACAGGATTCTTCCCAGAATAGCTCCAACTGCCGGACAAAGAGCAGCGATAGGAACTACAATGGAGCCTGCGAGCTGGAGGCCGACGACATATGCAGTACTTGCAAGCGGTCCGCCGATAATAGCTGCGATAACCATTGCTAGGCCGGGTTTAGTTTTTATGCATCTTAGAAAATCGCCGAATCTTCCTCTGAAGTTCGCAATGCCTACAGCCCAGACTGCGCTGCATGTATCAGTTGTAGCTGCTCCGAGTGCGCTTAGCAGATACATAACTCCAAAAGCAGATAAGCCGGAATTTGCTCCGTACCATTCAACCCAAACGCCCTTGGACATACCAAGAGTCATGAATGCAGTATAAAATCCGTATAGAAGTCCTGAAAGCAGGGCTGTAATAATCCCCTGCCTTCGAAAGCTTGTTGCAAGCTTTCGTTTCGCAGTCACTGCTGCCGGGTTTAGTGCAATTGAAGCGTGCCCCATGGTCGTCTCCTTCAAACATTAAAAGATGAATATGAAAAATATTTCCTCACATAAGTCCGTATCCACTTCCGTTATGCGGATACAAACTACTCCTCTTTATATTTATACCCTTCCCCTTAAGGGGAAGGTCAATGCTGTTATTCGAATTTGGCTTGGAACTGGCTAGTTTGTGAATAATTAATTAGCCGTTTTTATTCATTTTAGTCTTAAATATCATAATGTTATATAAACTAATAAGTGTTAAAGATTTCACAAATGTCTCGTTTTTATCCGGCCGGACAGAACCATATCTTGTTAATAAAAGTCTTAAGTCAAAGCTGTTGTTGCTGTTTTAAAACAGTTAAAAATGAAGAAAAGTTTGTATATAAATAGTATTTAATTACAGGAGTTTATAGAATAATGGTCATTCATGTTTTTCTCCGAAAAGAAGATTGTTTGTCGTAAAATTTGATACTTCCCTTCCAGCAAATCGGTGTGTTTCCATAGTAATTATCCTAATTTTGGTCAAATAAATGCCTTTTTTGTAATTATCTTGAACAAAAATGTAACATTTTAATCTCTTAACAACTAAAATAAAAAATTTCGAAAAGTGTGTTGACCTTCCCCTTGGGGGGAGGGGGTAGGCTTAAAGTCGGAGATAAAAGAGAACTTGAGTTCAGGAGTTCTTAATCCGCTCGGCAGAAGTTGCAGTTATGAACTGAAGAATCAGCTCAAATGGAGATCACATGAGATATTACGGCGAAGAGGCTTTGGGCCTTATTGAAACTCTTGGAATGGTTCCGGCAATAAACGGCGCAGACCAAATGCTGAAAACAGCAGATGTAGAGCTTATTTCATACGAAAACGTAGGGTCTACCCTTGTTGCCGTTATGGTTAAAGGAGATGTCGCTGCCGTTAAAGCTGCGGTTGAAGCCGGAGCTGTTGCAGCAGCTGAAATAGGCAAACTGACCGCACAGAACGTTATGGCTCGTCCAATCCGCGGAGTCGGCGAAATCGTTTCCGTGCATGCTGTTGAAAGCAGTGATGATGCAGATGCGCAAGCTGGCAGACCAAAAGCAATGGGGCTCATTGAAACCTTCGGTATTGTCTATGTTCTTGAAGCTGCCGACGCCATGATGAAGGCTGCTGATGTAGAACTCATCGGATATGAAAACGTAGCTTCAGGATACATTTCAGTTTTGGTTCAAGGTGATGTTGCAGCATGTAAATCCGCTGTAGAAGCCGGAGTCAAAGCAGTCCATGAAATGGGCGTTGAAGTGTACAGCTCTGTTGTTATCCCGACCCCTCATCCTGATTTAGTAAAAATTACTGAAAGATACGCACTCAGCACTTTGCTTGCTTAATTCCGCTGTGACTTTGTGGAATGTGTGGGAACGAAGTGATTGTTTATACACATGCTAGAGGGGGGATATAATGATTGTTGACAGTGATTTACTTTCCATTCAGCAAGCCAGAATTCTTGCGGAGAATGGGCATGAAGCGCAAAAGAAGCTGGCCTCTTTCCCACAGGAAAAGCTGGATGAAATTGTCGAGAGCATGGCTGACGCTGTTGAAAAACATGCTAAAGACCTTGCCGTCATGTCTCAGGAAGAAACTGACATCGGTAAATGGCAGGATAAATATGTCAAAAATCATTTTGTCTGTGAGCAAGTCCGTACCCAGCTAAGATCCATGCGTTGTGTGGGGGTTATTAATAAAGATCCGCAAAAGCACATTATGGATATAGGCGTTCCTGTCGGAGTCATTGCAGCCCTCTGTCCTGTAACAAGTCCTGTTTCCACAACTGTCTGCAACGCCCTGATTGCGATTAAATCAGGAAACGGAATAATCTTTTCCCCGCATCCCGGAGCCGTAAAAAGCATCAGCATGGTTTTAGACATCATGATTGAGGCTGCGCAGGCTCACGGTCTGCCGGAGGGATGTCTCTCCTATCTTGGAACCGTTACCAAAAGCGGAACCAAAGAACTCATGAACCATAGACTCACTTCTCTGGTTCTTGTCACCGGAGTTCCGGGAATGCTTCAAACCGCTCATTGCTCAGGAAAGCCCGTTATTTATGGTGGAACAGGTAATGGTCCTGCTTTTATTGAGCGTTCTGCAAACATAAGTCAGGCCGTCAAAGACATCATTTCCAGTAAAACATTTGATAACGGCATTGCTCCGTCAGCGGAACAGTCCATTGTTGTTGACTCCTGCATCGCAAGCGACGTCAAACGTGTTTTATATGATAACGGTGCTTATTTCATGTCGGATGAAGAGTCGCAAACTCTTGCCGAACTTTTCTTCCGCCCTGACGGTCAACGTAAAAAGGGAATGATCGGTCAGTCCGCCGCGGTTATCGCCCGCAGAGCCGGATTTAATGTACCGGAAAATGTATCTGTGCTTGTCGCAGAACGTAAGTACGTTTCCGAGACAGACCCTTATTACAAAGAATTTCTTTCCCCCGTTCTTGCTCTTTATGTGGAGGATGACTGGATGCATGCCTGTGAAAAGTGCATCGAGCTGCTGCTCCACGAGAGAAACGCCCACACCTTGGTAATTCACTCCGGTGACGAAGAAGTAATCCGCCAGTTTGCTTTGAAAAAGCCGGTTGGAAGATTGCTGGTCAATACTCCGGGTACTTTCGGTGGAATGGGCTTAACCACAAATCTCTTCCCCTCAATGACTCTCGGTAGCGGTTCCGCCGGACGCGGCATCACGTCTGACAATGTGTCGCCGCTTAATCTTATCTACACCCGAAGGGTTGGATACGGAGTCAGGCACATGAACGGACCGGAAGACGTAATTAATAATAGTGAAAATCATTGCCCGGCAGCGGTTGAGCACAAAGAAAGCAATGATTCTAATCTGGAGCAGGCATTACAGCTGCTCCTGAAAAAGGCGATTGAAGCAATAAATGATCCTGCGGATCGTTAATGAATAATATCTCTTAAATGGAGGAAGCAAAATGGATCTTCAAAGTTTTTCAAATAAGTTAGCAGAGGTTACTAAGAATCTGTCTCCTGAGGAGAGAGCTTCGTTAAAGAAGATTTTTGAGGGCGTATCCGCAGAGATTTTACATAGTAAAGATGCGGACACTCATGCTGTAGCTCATGGTGTTGCTCATGCTCACGACACTTGCGGTATTCCTGACGGACCCACTGACCGTCATGTCAAACTCAAAGAAAAATTTCTACAGCACGTTCCTAGCGTAACTGTTCATCGTGCTCGCGCCATCACCAAGATGGCTAAAGAAAATCCCGGAATGCCTAAAGCTCTTTTACGCGGTAAGTGCTTCCGTTACTGCTGCGAAACAGCTCCTCTGGTTATTCTGGATGGCGAGCTTATCGTCGGTGCTCCTAACGGTGCTCCTCGCGCAGGTGCATTTTCACCTGACATCGCATGGCGCTGGATGAAAGACGAAATCGACACTATCGGAACACGTCCTCAGGATCCTTTTTATGTTTCTGACGAAGATAAAAAGATCATGTTGGAAGAACTCTTTCCTTTCTGGGAAAGCAAGTCCGTTGATGAACATTGCGAAGGTCAGTACCGCGAAGCAGGACTCTGGGAACTTTCCGGCGAATCCTTTGTTTCCGACTGCTCCTACCATGCTGTGAACGGCGGCGGTGACTCCAACCCCGGTTATGACGTAATTCTTATGAAGAAAGGGATGCTGGACATCCAGAGCGAAGCGCGCGCTCATCTTGAAGAACTGGATTACGAAAACCCCGATGATATCGATAAAATTTATTTCTATAAATCAGTAATCGAAACAGCTGAAGGCGTAATGATTTACGCTAAAAGAATGTCCGATTACGCCGCACAGCTTGCAGCTAAAGAAGCTGATCCGAAACGTAAAGCTGAACTTCTCAAGATTTCAGAAGTCAACGCACGTGTTCCTGCTCATAAGCCTAGCACTTTCTGGGAAGCTATTCAGGCAGTCTGGACCATTGAATCCCTGCTTGTAGTTGAAGAAAACCAAACAGGTATGTCTATCGGACGTGTTGACCAGTATATGTATCCTTTCTTCAAGGCTGACCTTGAAGCCGGACGTATGACTGAATACGAAGCTTTTGATCTTGCCGGATGTATGCTGATCAAAATGTCTGAAATGATGTGGATCACCAGCGAAGGCGGCTCTAAATTCTTCGCAGGATACCAGCCTTTTGTAAATATGTGCGTTGGCGGCGTAACCCGTGAAGGTCTTGATGCAACTAACGATCTGACTTACCTGCTCATGGACGCAGTTCGTCATGTCCGCATTTATCAGCCTTCCCTTGCAACTCGTGTTCATAACAAATCACCTCAGAAATACCTGAAAAAGATTGTTGATGTTATCCGTTCAGGAATGGGTTTCCCTGCTGTTCACTTTGATGATGCCCATATTAAAATGATGCTGGCTAAAGGCGTAAGCATTGAAGATGCTCGCGACTATTGCCTCATGGGATGCGTTGAACCTCAGAAATCAGGTCGTCTGTATCAGTGGACATCAACCGCATATACCCAGTGGCCTATCTGCATTGAGCTTGTTCTCAATCAGGGTGTTCCGCTTTGGTACGGTAAGAAAGTCTGCCCTGATATGGGACCGATCAACTCTTTCGATACTTATGAAAAATTCGAAGCAGCTGTAAAAGAACAAATCAAGTACATTACCAAATGGTCAAGCGTTGCAACTGTTATTTCGCAGCGAGTTCACAGAGATCAGGCTCCAAAACCTCTCATGTCCCTCATGTATGAAGGTTGTATGGAAAAAGGTAAGGACGTTTCCGCCGGCGGCGCAATGTACAACTTCGGTCCAGGTGTTGTCTGGTCCGGTCTGGCTACTTACGTTGACTCCATGGCTGCTATTAAGAAGCTTGTATTTGAAGATCATAAGTACACATTGTCCCAGCTTAACGAAGCTTTGAAAGTCGACTTCGTAGGGTTTGAACAGATTAAGGCTGACTGCCTTGCTGCTCCTAAATACGGTAACGATGATGATTATGTAGATCTTATTGCTGCGGATCTGGTTCATTTCACTGAAACTGAACACCGCAAATTCAAGACTCTGTATTCTGTACTGAGCCACGGAACACTTTCTATTTCTAATAACACTCCATTCGGACAGCTGCTCGGCGCTTCCGCTAACGGTCGTCGTGCATGGATGCCTCTTTCCGACGGTATCAGTCCGACTCAGGGTGCTGACTACAAAGGACCTACCGCAATCATCAAGTCCGTTTCCAAGATGGCAAACGACAGCATGAACATCGGTATGGTTCACAACTTCAAGCTTATGTCCGGCCTGCTCGATACCCCTGAAGGGGAAACCGGCATCATCACTCTCATGCGCACAGCCTGCATGCTGGGCAATGGTGAAATGCAGTTCAACTATCTTGATAACGATACTCTGCTGGATGCTCAGAAACACCCTGAAAATTATCGTGATCTCGTTGTCCGCGTAGCTGGATACAGCGCGTTCTTTGTTGAGCTTTGCAAAGATGTACAGGACGAAATCATCAGCAGAACCATGCTGCTTGAACTGTAATTGAATTGTAGTCGGCCCGGGATTTTAGAGCCTTAAACAATAGAGTGATCACCGTGATTGAAAGAAAAGCACATATATTCAACGTACAGAAATACAACATGTACGACGGACCCGGAGTGAGAACTCTGGTGTTCTTTAAAGGGTGTCCTCTTCGTTGTGAGTGGTGCTCAAATCCCGAAGGACAACTTCGTAAATTCCAAGTTCTATTTAAAAAAGACCTCTGCGTTCATTGTGGTGCATGCGAGCCCGTCTGCCCGGTGGGAATCCATAAATTCTCACCGGGGGCTCGCCGCCACGAAATAGATCAGAATATTGAATGTATCGGATGCCGGAAATGTGAACAAGTCTGCCCTCATTCGGCTCTGGCTGTGGTCGGAGAAGTAAAAACTATATCAGAACTGATGGATATAGTGGAAGAGGATAGACCTTTTTATGAAATGTCAGGCGGCGGCGTCACCTTAGGCGGCGGGGAAGTCCTTATGCAGCCTGAAGCCGCGACTAATCTGTTAATGGCCTGCAAACAGAGAAACATTAACACCGCAATGGAAACTTGCGGGTATGCGCGCCTTGAAGTTGTGCAGAAAGTTGCGGAATTCACGGACCTTTTTCTCTTTGATGTGAAGCATATGAATTCCGAAAGACACCGTGAGATCACAGGCGTTCGCAATGAGATGATCCTAAGCAATCTGACATGGCTTCTTGATAACAAGTACAACGTAAAAATCAGGATGCCGCTCTTAAAAGGCGTAAATGACGGCGAGCAGGAAATTCTTGATCTGATCAAATTGTTGAAACCTTATCAGGATTTTAAAAATTTCAAAGGCGTGGACCTTCTGCCGTATCACAAACTCGGGGTGAACAAGTACAGCCAGCTTGGTTGGGAGTACCCGATTGAAGGTGACCCGAAGCTTAGCGATGCTGATCTTGAACGCATTGAGAACAGCATTAAAAAATATAATTTTCCGGTTTCAGTGATCAGGCACTAACAGGAACATGCGATACGCATTTTCAGTAATTGAGGAGAACACATTATGGCGGCACTAGGATTTATTGAAACAAAGGGACTGCTTGCAGCGGTTGAAGGCGCAGATGCCATGCTTAAAGCTGCAGATGTACACCTTCTTGAAAAAAATCTCGTGGGTGGCGGACTTGTCTCCATCACTATTGAAGGAGAAGTCTCCGCAGTAAAGGCATCCGTTGATGCTGCTGTTTCTGCTATAGGCCGTATTTGCGGATCAACACTTGTTTCGCAGCATGTCATTGCCCGTCCTGATGAGGAGCTTAAGCGGATTATTGCTACAAAGCCGGTTCAGGTTAATGCTCCGGAATTTAAAGAAGAAGCTAAAGTTGAACATGAAGAAGCTCCAGTTGAGGTTTCAGAACCTGCTGTCGAAATCAAGAAGGATTTAGATAAAGTTGAGAATTTATCTAGTAATATTCTAGATAAAATTTCTGAGCCATCTGTAAAAGCAGAACCTGTTCGCTATCAAATTTCAGATTTAGAAAAGATGAAAATCGGTAAGCTGCGGCAGATTGCTCGCACCATGAGTGATCTTTCTCTGACCAGAGAAGAGATTAAATCTTCCGCGAAGAAAGCACTGATTGAAGCAATTATTAAAGTTACAGGCAGATAAGGAGTATTCCAAATGGTAGACAAAGATTTATTGTCCGTTCAGGAAGCGCGTTCACTTGTTCGTGCCGCTAAAAAGGCACAGGCAGAACTTGCTTTACTCGATCAAGAACACATCGATTGCATTGTTAAGGCAATTTCCGAAGCAGCCAGATCTCAGGCTGAGTCTCTTGCAGCTCTTGCTGTTGAAGAAACAGGGTTCGGGAAAGTTCAGGACAAAACGGCTAAGAATATTCTTGCCAGTGAGCAGCTTTTCGAAGCTATCAAAGACATGAAAACCATTGGTGTTCTTAGCGAAGACAAAGTTAAAAAAATCACTGAAATTGCTGTTCCAGTAGGTGTTATTGCAGGGATTGTTCCTTCAACCAACCCTACATCTACAACTATTTATAAATCCATGATTTCCATCAAGTCAGGAAATGCGATTGTTTTCACTCCTCATCCCAGTGCTAAAAAATGCATCGGTAAGACTGTAGAAATAATCCGCGCCGCTTTGTCCAAATGCGGAGTCAGCGAAGATCTCGTCAGCGTTATGAGTATTCCTACCATTCAGGGTAGCGGTGAACTTATGAAAGTTGCAGATCTGATTCTTGCTACTGGCGGTCCCGGCATGGTTAAAGCTGCTTACAGCTCCGGTACTCCTGCTTTAGGTGTAGGTGCAGGTAACGTCCCAGCTTACATCGAAAGAAGTGCCAACGTTGAAGATGCTGTCAGAAAGATCTTTATGAGTAAGACTTTTGACAACGGAACTATCTGCGCATCCGAACAGTCTATTGTTACTGAATCAGTTATTGCTGATAAAGTCAGAGCTGCTGTTATTGCTGAGGGTGGTTACTTCCTTGAAGGCGAGTGTCTTGAAAAGGTTAAACGAGTCATGGAAAGAGGAAACGGTTCCATGAATCCTGATATCGTCGGACGTGACGCTGCTTACATCGCTAAAATTGCAGGCATAACAATTCCTCACGGAGTTACTGTTCTGCTTTCAGATGAAAAAGGAATCGGACCTAAATATCCTTTCTCCAAGGAAAAACTCACCGGTCTCCTCGGTTTCTACGTAGTTGAAGACTGGAAAGAAGCTTGCGAGACATGTCACGCGCTTTTGGAAAATGGCGGTATCGGTCATTCTCTCTCCATTCATTCACAAAATGAAGAAGTTATCCGTGAGTTCGGTATCAAGAAGCCTGTCTCCAGACTGCTTGTAAACACTCCGTCCACACAGGGTGCTGTAGGTCTTTCAACCTCGCTCTTCCCTTCATTCACACTTGGTTGCGGAACAGTCGGCGGAAGTGCCACTTCTGATAACGTAACCCCTTTGAATCTGATGAACGTCAGAAGAATAGCTTACGATCTTGGAACTACAACCAGCCATCACGCTCATGAAGCGGCTGGATCGTCCACCCTCGACGTCAGTGCAATCACCGCAATGATCGTCGAACAGCTTAAACAGATGGTTTAATTCCCTTATAAAAGGGAGTTTTGGCGGCATATTTAGCAGAAAATTGAACATTTAAAGGAGAATATCATGTCATCTAACGCACTTGGAATGATTGAAACTAAAGGACTCGTCGGCGCAATTGAAGCAGCTGATGCAATGGTTAAAGCAGCAAACGTAACTCTGGTCGGTAAGACTCAGGTTGGCGGCGGTCTGGTTACTGTAATGGTTCGCGGAGATGTTGGAGCTGTTAAAGCTGCAACTGACGCCGGTGCTGTTGCTGCTAAAAACGTAGGTGAACTTATCAGTGTTCACGTTATTCCTCGCCCTCATGATGAAGTTGAAATCATCCTTCCTAAAGCTGGAGAATAAGCAGCATTGCAAGTCGCAGGAAGATTTTTTGTGAAAAGTCGACTCCTATGACTTTCAAAAGTGGAGGAGGGAAGGATTCTTCCTTCCCTCCACTGCCCGCTGAGTAAGGTTTGCGAAGAATAGAACAGTACCGTGCAGAAGCAAGATACTTGAAAGAAACATCATTCAATATTTTTAAGTGAAGTGAATATGAACGAGAAAGCTATTAACGACATTTTGGAAGAGGTCGTCAGGAACGTCATTGACCAGCTTGGTGGCAAGACACCGAATGCTTCTGCGTGTGAGAAAACAAGTGATGTTATTCCGGTTGAGCTGTCTGGAAGACATGTTCATTTAAGTGAAGATGACGCCAAAGCTCTATTCGGCGGTCCTTTGACTCTCACTAGGGAGCTTTCCCAGCCGGGACAGTTTCTGTGTAAAGAGCGTGTTCGTCTTATCGGACCTAAAGGCGTTATGGATAACGTGGCTGTGCTTGGACCATCACGTTCCCATTCACAGGTGGAAATTTCTAAAACCGATGCCCGCATTCTCGGGATCAATGCCCCCGTGCGCCAGTCAGGTGACGTTGCCGGTACGCCCGGTATCATTCTGGCTTCCGAGATGAATATCGTCGGACTTGAAGAAGGCGTAATCGTCGCTGCCCGTCACATTCATATGTCTCCTGAAGATGCCAAAAAAATGTGTGTCTCCGACAATGAAAAGGTCAGTGTCCGCCTTGAAAGCGAACGTCCTGTTATTCTTGAAGATGTTGTAGTGCGCGTTAATGATGCATTCAATCTGAGCATGCATATTGATCCTGATGAAGGAAACAGTGCAGGCTGGGACAAAAGTGTTTCCGGTAAAATCCTTTCTAAGGGATGGCGGAGCTAACAATGGACTTTTCAGTCATTGATCAAAAAATTTGTGCTCTTGAAGACTGCATTGAGAACACCGTTCCGGTAAGTGCCGATGAGAAACTCTTTGTGGGGGTTGACCTTGGTACAGCCTACATTGTGGTGGTTGTTCTGAACAGTAAGAAAGAGCCTGTGGCCTGTGCCATGGAATTTGCTCAAGTGATCAAAGACGGTCTGGTTGTTGATTATACGGGAGCTACCCGTATTGTCCGTAAGCTTGTGAAACAGATTGAAGAGCGTCTCGGACGCACTTTGACCCACGCCGCTATCGCTGTCCCGCCCGGAACCGGGGAGAAAGATTGCGGAACTCACCGCTATGTTGTGGAAGGTGCGGGGCTCGAAGTTACCACGATTCTTGATGAGCCGACTGCTGCTAATGCTGTTCTCGGCATTGTGAACGGGGTTATTGTTGATATCGGCGGCGGTACTACCGGACTTTCTGTTCTTGAAGACAGCAAAGTAACTTATGTTGCCGACGAGGCTACCGGCGGAACTCATCTGACGCTGGTTCTTGCCGGAAATTATAAGATCAGTTTTGAGGAAGCGGAAGAATTGAAGAAGCAGAAAGACCGTCAGGCAGAAACGCTTGCTGTTGTTTTTCCGGTAATTCAAAAAATGGCTTCCATCGTCAGCAATCATATCGCAGGTCGCGAAATTTCAGCGATTTATCTGGTCGGCGGAACCTGCTGCCTTAAAAATATGGAGCAGGTGATGGAAAAGTCTATCGGCAAACCTGTTTTCAAGCCGGCGAATCCTTTTTTGGTAACCCCGCTGGGCATAGCCCTGAACTGCGAAGCCTAGGAGAACCTCATGGATATGAATGAACTGGTCCGCTCCATTACCGAAGAAGTTTTAAAGCAGCTTCGTAAAGATGAAAAGAAGGATTGCGTCATGGTTTTAGCAGAAAGGGATAAATCTCTATCTCAGAAAATTCATGGCTGTCTGGCAGATGATTTTGAGCTTATTTTTTTCGGAGAAGATACTCAAAATAAAAAAATCTGTCGCTATATCCTCCCTTCTCTCTGTTGCAGCACCATGGCTGATTTAGCTCTGGGCAGGTGCTCCGGACCTGTCATGTCGGAAGTTTTGAGACTCCTTCTTAACGGCATTGAAGTAGAGGTTCTGAAGTTCGGATATAGAGATTTCAGCGAAACAGCAGCGGCTCCTCTGTTTAATCTTTATGAAGGCTACCGGGAAACTCTGGCAGGATTCGGTCTTAAAGAATTTCAGCCTAAGATGCCGGATACGATCAGATTCAGAGACACTCTTGTGACAGAAAAAGCGGTTACTGATGCTCATGAGCAGAAGGCTTCTATTCTCATGGTGCCTGTAACAGCTCAGATTACCCCTTTGGCAGCAGAAGTTGCTCAGGAACTGAAAATCAACATTCAGAAGTGTTTGTGAGGATTATGAGCTTATGATGATCTGCAAAGTTATCGGCAATGTCTGGGCTACCCGTAAAGAAGACACTTTGAGCGGACTGAAATTGATGGTCGTTCAACGGCTGGACGTCGCTAATAAAAGCGGTGAAGAAATTTTTGTCGCCGTTGATTGCGTTGGCGCAGGTATCGGAGACGAAGTGCTGGTTACAACCGGCAGTTCTGCGCGCAAGGCTCTCGATAATCAGGAAGCTCCTGTGGACGCATCTATTGTGGGCATCATTGACGAAGTGCAGGCCCAAATAAGCGAAATTTCTTCAGACGCTGTAAGCGGTCAGGATAAGGACTAAATTATGGATACGCTGGGTATTGTGGAGAGCAAAACCATCGCCGCCGGAGTGGAACTGGCGGATATGATGATGAAAGTAGCGGATGTTGAACTCGTTCGCGCCTCCACGATCTGTTCAGGTCGATACATGATTTATGTCTCCGGTGACCGTGAAGCTGTTGCAACCAGTGTACTTGCTGCTCAGGAATCGGGTCGCCCGCTTTCAGGTAGTTTTGTTATTTCGCAAATTTCTCCTCAGGTGATGGAAGTGCTTCGAAAAGACGCTGTCATTGATGAAGTGAATGCGCTGGGTGTTATTGAATGCCGCAATGTTTCTTCCGGAGTGATGGCGGCTGACAGTGCCGTTAAAAGATCAGCTGTTCAGCTTGCGCGCCTTGTTTCCGGTCAGGGCATAAACGGTAAATCATATTTCGTAATGAGCGGAGATGTCGCTTCTGTTGAAGAAGCTGCAGATGCTGCAAAGGAAGTTTTAGGTAAAAATCTTGTTGAGGCGGTTGTTATCCCCAGACCACACGCCTCGGTTGTAAGAGCTCTTATAAAAGGGGTGAGGTAAAACATGAAAAAAATACTTGTTGAAGTGGGCAACCTCGAGTCCTTCATTTGTCAGGACAGTGCCAAGATCTATGTTGATAACAGCATGATCTTGACTCCCGGCGCAAAGGACGAGCTCAGCAAAAGAAAAATTGAAATTGTTCGCGGTTCAAAGCCGGATACAACCGTCTGTGAAGCCGCAGAGCACGGAACAGAAGGTTTTGAAAGATTTGTTCTGACTATCGCAGTTATGCTGAAAGAGCAGTTCGGAATTAATGACCCGGAACAGTTGCAGATTCTTAGCTATCAAGTTGCTAAGACCGTGAAAGAAAACATTTAAGTATATTAAGTTATAAGGAGGATACCATGATGAACGCACTTGGAATGGTTGAAACAAAAGGTTTGGTTGGAGCTGTTGAAGCTGCTGATGCTATGGTTAAAGCTGCTAATGTTAAACTTGTCGGCCGTGAACAGGTCGGTGGTGGATTGGTAACAGTTATGGTTCGCGGTGATGTAGGCGCAGTAAAAGCTGCAACAGACGCTGGTGCTGCCGCTGCTGCTAAAGTCGGCGAATTACTGAGTGTTCATGTAATTCCTCGTCCTCATAGCGAAGTTGAGCTGATTCTGCCTAAATGCAACTGCAAATAGAGATAGATACTGTGCGGGACACAGGCTGCGCAATGTGCCTGTGTCCTTTTTTTTCAAGTATTCAAACACACAGTTAAACAGTAACAAAATTAAATAAATTTTAAGTATATTGGATTAATTGGAGATTTAGGTGACACAATTCTACGGTAAGACAAAAATCTGCTATGGCGAAGACGCGCTGGAGACACTTGAACATTTGCCGGCAACGCATGCTTTCCTTGTTACTGATGCTTTTATGGTGAAAACCGGATTTGCAGACAGGGTTAAAAGTCATCTTGATCGTAATAACATCCCTTGCACTGTTTTCGATGCAGTTGAGTCAGATCCTTCTCTGGAAACGGTAACTGAAGGCGCGAAACTTTTTCTCCAGAAAAAAGCTGATCTTATTATCGCTCTCGGCGGCGGCTCTCCTATTGATGCAGCCAAGGCAATAGCCTTCTTTGCTCACAAAGCTAACGAAGGAAAGCCTAAACCGTTGCTTGTCGCTATTCCGACTACCAGTGGAACCGGTGCTGAAGTTACGGGCATTGCGGTTGTAACTGACAAGATTAATGAGATTAAAATACCTCTTTCCGATGAACTGCTGATTCCTGATATGGCTATTCTGGATGCCCGTTTTACCCGTTCACTTCCACCGCACGTTACAGGTGCTACAGGTATGGACGTTCTGACACACGCTATTGAAGCTTATACATCCAGACATGCCAACGCTTTTACTTCTATCTATGCGAAATATGCTATCCGCTATGTATTCAAATATCTTTTGAGGGCATATCGCAACGGCGATGATATGGAAGCCAGAGAAATGATGCTCCTCGGTTCATGTATGGCAGGTATGGCTTTTAATAACAGCGGGCTTGGACTCACTCACAGTATTGCGCACAGCCTCGGCGGTATTTTCCATGTACCGCACGGTCTGGCTAATGCCGTGGTGCTTCCCTATATTATTCGGTTCAACAGCTTTGATGTAGGCATCAGGTATCAGGAAATAGCGCAAATGCTGGGATTACCTGCTGTAACAGTTGAAGAAGGAACAACCAGTCTTATTCAGGCGGTCAGAGATCTTAATGAAGCTATGAATATTCCGAATAAGATCGGATCACTTAAGATCGATGAAAATGTTTTCAATCGCAGCATGGATACAATTGCAAAGAATGTGCTTGTAGACATCTGCACGGAAGGCAACCCGAGAAGGCCTTCTCACGATGATGTTTTGGAGATTTTGAAGAAGGCTTGGTAAGTTTTTATTTGAATTCAGCAGCCGATTTCTATGATCAGTAAGGTCATGTGAAAGGGGAAAGCAATGAGTGGACAAGTTGAGAATATGATAAGGGAAGCAGGTGTGGTTGGAGCCGGAGGAGCCGGACTGCCCACACATGTAAAGGCAAATGCCACTGTGGATACCGTGCTGGTGAACGGGGCTTCATGTGAACCTCTGCTCATGAGCGATCCGCATCTTTTAGAAGCTGAGATTGATACTGTCATCCGCGGCCTGGAAGCTATTCTTGACTGTACAGGGGCCACCAAGGGTATCGTCTGTCTGAAAGGGAAACACAAGAAAGCCATGGATTCCGTTCGCGAAGCTGTTGCACGGAATTCAAGCGGGCGGCTTGAGTATTTTGAGCTGCGTGATTTCTATCCGGCAGGTGATGAGCATGTACTGGTTAAAGAAGTTCTAGGCAGAACTGTTCCTGAACGCGGCATTCCTCTTCAGGTCGGCGCAGTGGTCAGCAATGTGGAATCTCTTTTAAATGTGGCGTATGCCATGGACGGAATTCCAGTAACTCATCGCTACCTGACCGTGACTGGCGAGATTAAAAATTCCATGGTGGTAAAAGTTCCCGTAGGAACTTTAGTTTCCGACGTACTTGCTTTTGCCGGCGGCGCAACAATTTCTGATTTTAAAGTAGTTGACGGCGGTCCGATGATGGGCCGTATTCTTTCCGACGTTTCGCGCCCTGTCACCAAGACTACCAGCGGGCTTATTGTTCTTCCACCTGATCATACCGTCGTTGCCGGAAAAATCATGGACCCTGAAAGAATCCGCAGAATCACCAATACCGTCTGTTGCCAGTGTTCACGTTGTACGGATCTTTGCCCCAGAAATTTATTAGGTCATTCTCTTCATCCTCATAAGTTAATGAGAGTTCTGCATTCTCAGATACTTGATACTGAAATAGCCCGTGAAGCTCTGCTTTGCTCCGAGTGCGGTGTCTGTGAAAAGTTTGCCTGTCCGATGATGGTTTCACCCAGAGAAGTTAATGCTCAGATTAAGAAAGTTCTGATGCAGGCCGGAGTTCGCTGGGAAAGTTCAGACAAACAGCTTGAAAGCAATCCGTTCAGAGACAGCAGAGCCGTTCCAACCGCGCGCCTTATTCAGCGACTTAATGTAGCAAAGTATGACACCCATCCGGCTTTTGCAGGAGAAATGTTTTCTTCCATGGTGACAATTCCTCTTGGTCAGCACATCGGAGCTCCGGCAACCTGTGTTGTTTCCGTAGGAGACAGACTGCACAAAGGAGACCTGATCGGGGAAATTCCTGAAGGTGCTATGGGTGCAAGAGTTCATGCCAGCATTGACGGTGTGGTTGAGTCCATTGCTGACGCAATGATAACTATCAAGGATGCATAAGGGAGATAGATAATGGAGTTACGTACAATAGGTTGTGTAGAACTTAATAGTATTGCTGTAGGTATGCACGCTGCAGATGAGATGCTCAAAGCTGCAAGTGTTGAGCTGGTTATGGCTCGCCCGACATGTCCAGGCAGATATATAGTAGTTGTTACCGGAGATACAGGAGCTGTTCAGAGTTCTGTGCAGGTCGGCTGTGAGATCGGTGCGGATATGGTTGTTGATTCATTCACTATTCCAAGCGTGCATAGAGATGTTATCCCGGCTCTCAGCGGGACATCTTCGCTCGTTAAGGTTAATGCTTTGGGCGTAATTGAAACTTGTACTGCTGCGTCCTGTATCCTTGCCGCTGATGCTGCGGCTAAAGCCGGACAGGTTCACTTAATTGAAATCCGTATGGCATCCGGCCTTGCAGGTAAGGCTTTTGTGGTTATGACAGGCGACGTAGGATCTGTTAAAGCCTCAGTTGATGCCGGAGTTCACGGTGTAGGTGACGGCGGTCCTGTTCTCAGCCATGTCGTAATTCCTTCGCCAAGTGAAGCTCTTAAAGCTCAATTATTTTAATGCATGATTCAAGCTGTTTTCGGTGCGGGCGATATAACCATCGCCCCTTTATTTTGAAGGAGCTAATATAATGATAATTTCCGACGAACCAAAGCAGCGGGTAATTCAAGAGTACGTCCCGGGCAAGCAGGTGACGCTTGCCCATGTGATCGCCAGTCCGCAAAAGAGCATCTACTTGAAGCTCGGGCTGGATAATGATTCCGGCGGAGCTATCGGCATAATGACGATCACCCCCAGCGAAGGTGTTATCATTGCGTCTGATGTTGCCACAAAAGCCGCTTCGGTAGAGATAGGATTTCTGGACAGGTTCGGCGGTTGTCTGCTTTTACTCGGAGATGTTGCCAGCGTGGAGGCCGCTCTCAGAGCTGTGCTCGATTTTTTTGAGAATGTTCTGCACTATTCATCAGTTGAGATGACACGGTCATAATGAAAAAGGTGATGCTCATCGGGGAAACCCGTGTGGGTAAAAGTACTCTTATTCAGTCTCTGTCAGGGGAAGACTATTCTTCTCACAGAGCAATGGCTGTGGAATATTGCGGTCCGTTTATTAATATTCCCGGTGAATTTCTGGAGAACAGCCGTTTTTATCATGTGCTGATCAGCACTTCGGTTGAGTGTGATATACTTGTCCTTATTCAGGATGCAACACGTTCAAGCAGCCTTTTCCCGCCTTTGTTTGCTTCCATGTTCAATCGAAAAATAATCGGTGTGATCACGAAAACAGACGTTCCTGACGCGAATGTTGAACGGGCTGAACGTCTGCTGCGCAATGCCGGAGTCAAAGAAGTTGTTGCCGTAAGCTCCGAAACCGGAGCAGGACTTGATATTCTCCGTTCTATGCTGCTTTGAATTGATCCAGTCTTTGATACCTTACAATTGATCAAGAATTTTTAAAGCGTCCTCAAATTCATATTCATCAATAGCTTTCTTCATAAGCTCTAGTTTGCCTGTTTGCAGCCCCCATTCTGAAGACGATTGCAACTCTTCAATTAAAGAAACCGCTTCGGTATCGGATTCCTCAAGCAGAATCCGCAACTGCCTGATTTTAAGTTCAAGTTGTTCTGAGCTTAGTTCATTACTATTCGGATTATTTTGCGGTTCATTGTATTTAAAATTTTTAAGCCCTTCAAGAACAGGGGCCAAAGCTGTTCCAACCCTGTTTAACAATTTATCAATTTCATGTTTCGGTTTGTTTTTTTTGCATGCCGATTCTAGGTAATAGGCTTGTTTTTCGATTTCTTCTGCTCCGATATTACCAGCTACTCCTTTTAAGGTATGTGCGTAACGCATGGCTGCTTCATTGTCCTCTCTGCTGTGTGCATCACGGAAAATTGATTCAAAATCGGTGTAATCATTTTCAAACATGAATAATATTTTTTTATATAACTTGGTGTCTCCCTGTAGTCTGGCAAGCCCGGATTCTGCATTTATACCGGGGAGGGTTGAAAAAGTGCTGCCATCTGATTCTTGTTCATGGTGTGCGGGAATAGGTTTTGCCGACGGGGTTGAGGGAGTAATCCACTTACTCATAATGCAAAGCATCTCACTGATCTGGATAGGTTTACCTATGTGATCATTCATTCCGGCTTGCAACGATCTTTCGCGATCTCCGGCCATTACGTTGGCGGTCATGGCTATTATCGGCAAACTTTTGAATTTTTCCTGCTCACGAATTTTTTTAGTTGCAGTATAACCGTCCATCACCGGCATCTGGCAATCCATCAGAATACCGTCGAAAGTTTCTGTCTCTAAAATATCCAAAGCTTCTTTGCCGTTAACTGCGATTTTAACTGTGACTCCGTAGTTTTCCAGAAGGTCTACAGCTACATTCTGATTGATTTCATTGTCCTCAACAAGGAGGATGTATGCTCCTTGAAGTTTTGCAGTTGCTTCGTTAATTTTTTCCTGACGGAAGGGGACACGTTTTTCAGATTTTACCTTGCGACCGTGGGCGTTCATAATGGAATCCAGCAACATTGACGGCATAATCGGTTTGCTCAGGAACCCGACTATGTTTTCAATTCCGGCCGCAGCGGACATGACTTCAGAGCGTCCGTATGCTGTTACCATGATAACTTTCGGGATATGCTTGAGCTGTTTATTACTCGCCATGGCGCGGGATATTTCAATTCCATCCATGGATGGGATGTTCCAGTCCATAAGTACCAGATCATATTTTTCAGCATCGCTTTGTTTTTCCAATAACTTAATAGCCGCAGCTCCATTTCCGGCTTCGTCAGTTCTGAATCCGAAGTTTGCAAGCATTTCGGCCAGAATTGTTCTGGCTGTTACATTGTCATCCACTATCAGGATGTTCATTGGACCCAATTCCGATCCTTCAGTTGTTATTTCAGGAGCAACTTCCTCTTGAATCATTAAGTTGACAGTGAAATTAAAGGTTGTTCCTTTATCAATTTCGCTTTCAACCCATATTTCTCCTCCCATTTTTTCAACCAATTTTTTGGAAATAGCCAGCCCCAGTCCTGTTCCTCCGTATTTACGAGTTGTTGATGTGTCAACTTGACTGAATTGTTGGAATAATTTTTGTTGCTGTTTCTCAGTCATACCTATGCCTGTATCTTTTACTGAAAAAGACAGCTTGATATTCGTTTCATCCTGCTCAAGCTGTTTAACACCTATTACAATTTCACCTTTTTCAGTAAATTTCAGTGCATTGTTGCCCAGATTCAGCAAAACCTGTCCCAGCCTAAGAGGATCTCCTTTTAAAGCAGTAGGTAAGTCAGGAGATATGTCGAACAGAAGTTCCAACCCTGACTCATGCGCTCTAAAAACTAAAATGTTGGCAAGATCATCAAGCACGTCTTCTAAGCGGAAATTAATGTTTTCCATATCAAGTTTTCCTGCTTCAATTTTTGAAAAGTCCAGAACTTCGTTAAGGATTCCCATCAGATTTTCGGCTGAGCGATTCACCTTACTTATATACCCGCGCTGTTTTTCTGTAAGGTCCGTTTGCATTGCCAAGTGGGAAAGTCCGATTATCGCATTCATCGGGGTGCGTATTTCGTGTGACATGTTTGCTAGAAAGTCAGATTTAGCAAGTGTTGCCTCTTCTGCAAGGTCTTTGGCTTCAGCGAGAGCTTTTTCCGCTTTTTTTCGTTCAGTAATATCTACTACCCAGCTTAAAGTTCCCTTTTCTCCCATGTACGTAAATTTATAATAAGATAGTATTGCATCAATAATATTTCTATCTTCCCCGTACAGCTCCGTTTCAAAATTCCTAAAATTACCGTCCCGTTCCAGTCCTTCTAAAAATTTATTCCGTTTATCAGGGTGAACATAATTATTTATAGCATTATCTCCAACCTTAAAGCCCATTTGGGTCATAGCCGGATTAGCAAATTTAATGATGTCATTAACGGCGATCCCGACTCCGACCGGGCTGGTATCAAAGAGATACTGAAGTCGTTCTCGCTCGTCGGCTAATGCTTCTTCCATTGCTTTTCGATCCGTAATATCACGGATGACAGCTACAAAAATAGTATCTTCATTGACCACTGCAGAGTTTACAGCAATTTCCATGGGAAAGATTGAACCGTCTTTACGTTTAGCAGAAACTTCTACCTGTTTGCCTACTACTTTCGGGAGTCCTCCTTGAATATTATTTTTGATGTACTGGTCATGGTGTTCGCTAAAAGGGATCGGCATAAGCAGGCTGATATTGAGCCCCATGATTTCGCTTTTTTTATAGCCGAAAGTTTCTTCGGCCGCGGGGCTGAATTCAGTTATTAAACCTCTAGAATTTATTACAATAATTCCATTTTTTGCCGTGTCGATAATTCCGCGCAGGCTGGCGGTTCGTTCAGCTACTTTTATTTCCAGCTCGTTTTTAGCTTTTACTAGATTATTCTGGGATTCTTCCATTTCAGTTATATCAATAAATGTTTCAAGTAAGACACGGTGTTGACCTTTCTCAATGGTGGAAACAGATTTCATAATTGGAATCCTGTCGCCGTTCTTTGTAAGCAGAATTTGTTTGGAAGTGTCCTGTGTCACCCCTAAATCTAAAATTGGACAACTTTCGTGAGTATGGATGCCCATGATATGACTGCATGGAATTCCGATAATTTCTTCGCGGCTGCGACCCATCATTTTTAACGCAAAATCATTAATATCAATTACTGTTCTAGTTTCAGAATCAACAAGAAAAACTCCTGCTGAGATTGAATTGAAAAGTCTGTTTAAGTATTGCTCATTCTTTGCAACTTTCTCAGATTGTAAAAAAAGTTCATTTCCAGCAGTTTCAATTGAGTCCAGCATCGAGTTGACATTTATACTGAGTTCGAAGATTTCATCATTACCGTCAACGCTTACTCTTCCTTTTGCATATCCTGTTTTACCTATATCCGAGACTTGAGTACTAAGTTTTTCTATGCGTGCGAGCACTTTTTTGTGGAGTAGAAAATAGCCGAGTATGGCAACTGTAAAAAGAATAAGGATCACGCTTCCGTAATGATATAGGGATATAATTTTACCTTGATGGGAAATGCGGCGGTTTACAGTTGTTTTCAATATGGCGACTATAGTTTGATTGATATCAAAAAGAGGAGCAATTCCGTGGGCTGTTTTATCATCAGTATAGATGGCTAGTTGATGGTTTTTAGCTTCTGACAGTTCACTCAGCAGTTTTAAATTAGGATTTACAGACTCAATTAAAACAGGAAAACCCAGTCGGTTTGAAATTTCTTTAAGAATTTTATCGGAAAGAGGGCGGGCCATGAGCATTGTCCCCATGGTAGGCCCTTCACCGTCGCTTGTTAGAATTTTTCTCTTAGCGATCAGCATGAGTTCACCGTTAGTCAGAGTAATGATGCCGCCATACCCTTCTTCGATACCAGGGATTGCCGGCAGCGGTACACTGCTGTGTTTGATAATATCCTCTGCTAAAGAACTGTCTATTTCTCCGTCTGTATTGACTGCTTGCTCAAGAATAATTTTTCCGTTTATATTTCGCAGAATAATTGCAGCAAGTGATTGGTTCAGAAATGTATCAATAGTGAAATTTGAATCGATATAGTTTGCGTTATGGTCTTGAGCAAAATCATAAGAGTCATTCCATGAAGACCAGTCCAGCAAGAGTGCGTCTAAAGTCTGCAATTCATTTTTAATACTTTTTTGCGCTGCGTTGATGCTTGCATAAACTTTTTCATTTTCCAGATCTTGGAATCCTTTTTTTATAACGAGAGTAGAAACCATGAATTGTCCGGCTGCAAAAAAAAGTGCGATTAAAATGATGCTAAGCATAGTCATATGACGAAGTTTCAATGCCTGCCTCCAATTCTGTTTGTCTGCTCACTTGTGAAAGTTCTTTAAGAATTTACGTTTTTTTATTCCGGCAATCAGTTATTTTATGTCTATTTGAAGGTGTTTTTTTATACACTCAAGAACAACTGATGGATTGATAGGTTTGGTTACAAAATCAACAGCTCCCAGCTCAAGAGCGCGGGCTTTATTTTCGGCGTCGACCATAGCCGTAACAAAGATAACCGGAATCTCTTTTGTTTTCGGGTTTAGTTTGAGCTTTCGGCAAACTTCATAACCATCCATTTCCGGCATCATTATATCCAGCAGTATTATATCCGGAGGGGTTTCAAGGGTTATTTCGAGAGCTTTAAGGCCGTTTTTAGCCGCTTTTACTCTATATTCCGGTGAGAGAATTTTAGAAAAGACAGCAATAATACTTGAGGTGTCGTCAACAACTAGAACCGTTTGTTTTCTGATGGTGTTACTCACTTCAAATCCTCTGGAAATTCTTTAGATAGTGTTGAGCCTTAAAACTTTTGAAATGTGTTTTATGCGACGTTTAAGTCCTGAAAAGACTATAATTTTAGTTGTTAAATCAAATTCTAACTTACAGTTTTCTTAGACTCATAGCATCTTCTTCTTGAAATGTTTACTCATTCCACACCAAAAAAGGCTTACATCTTTTCAGATGCAAGCCTCTTGGTAGAAAATCGCTGGAATAATATATTTTACTTTAGCAGTTTAAATTCACGGTGTTCTTTTTTGACTGTGGAGAATGCTAACCCTTTTTCATAATAAGCTGCTTCATTGATAAAGACCGGGTGTACTTCTTCCTTGCCTTCGTACTGAATATTTCCGCATTCAGCCCCGTAAAAGATATTATCACCCGGGTGCAGAATCTCGTAATCTCTACCTTCAAGATCTTTGTGGATCATTGCATCACCAAAAGGCCCGTCAGGGTAGGCAACTTCAGCAATATGACTGAAATATTCAATGCTGAACGGAGTTTCATCCGCTCCCCCTGTGTTTATTTCATGAGCAATGTCCAGCACGGCTGCAACTGCTTTGCGCATACTTTCAACAACATCATGGCGCAGAATACCCTGCGGTATCGGGCCGACTTCGATACCTATTCCGTATGTTCCTGAGCTTCTCAGGCATGAATCTGTTCTGTCTGATTTTTTAATGCAGTATACATGTACTTCCGGCAACCTGTGTTTGACCATTGCGGCAAGCAAAAGGTTAGGGGCTTCATCATCACACATAATATTGATGCCCATGTTTGATGTGGTTGTGTGCATGTCCACCAGCAGAGTTGTTTTGCCTGCATAGTTTTTTTTAAGATTGTTCTTAATTTTGTATGCGAGCAGTTCTTCGTAAGAGACAGCGGATTCATCTTCTAGATCTTTATCAAGAAAACAACGGTTTAAGTCTGTTTCGGTATAACGCAGGTTCAGGTCAACAGCTCTGGGGTTAGAACAGAAAAAATCTGTTTCAAAGGAGTTTCTTTTGAGAAAGGAACAGTCTTTTTCCCATTCTTCAATAAGATAAACTCCGGTAGCTTCGTTTCCATGAGTTCCGCCTGAAATAACGACATTGTCTATTTTGTTAAAGCTTGATTTGATTTGCATTTTATCTTTTTTATTAAAGTTTAATGTTTCTATTATAGCAGAAATTGCTATTAAATTTTTATGTGACTGAGTGATAAATATTATGCCTTGGCCTTATTTGCTACTCTTTTTTCAATGCCAAGAATCACAGATGTTATAATGATTGATGCATATTATGAAGTACTATTTTATTATAGTCTTGCTCTAGGATGGGACTTGGAAACCAATAAAGGCTGTCTCCGTAAGGAAACAGCCTTTATTAATAAGCGGTTTTAAGTCAGGAAAATTGACTTAAACTTTTTATAGCAGGTAGTTAACAGCCAGAAATCCCATGATAGACATGGTGATGGTGTACGGCAGAGCCAGAAGTACCATCCGTCCGTAGGAAAGTCTGATCACCGGAGCAAGAGCTGATGTCAGCAGGAAGAGGAATGCTGCCTGACCGTTAGGAGTAGCAACACTTGGAATGTTGGTTCCTGTGTTGATTGCTACTGCCAGCTTGTCCAGATGTTTCATCAGGTCAAGTGCCTGAGTTGCGGCAGCCTGAGGCATTCCGGCAACTACATCGGCTCTGACAAGGTGTGGATCGGTCAGCTTGTCCATCAAAGCCTGTCCGGTCATTCCAATACCAGGAATAGCTCCTAACATATGAATAAAATGCATTTTGGTTTCGGAGATATAAACTGTTGCCACAAAGACATTGTCAGAAATAGATGAGAGCAGTCCGTTGGCAACATAATATGCAGCAAGCTGGCTCTGGCCGTGCATGCTGAGTACGAAATTGATGATGGGGTGAAACAGTCCCTGATCATGAATTACTGCTACTACGGAAAAGAAGACAACGAGAAGAGCTGTAAACGGCAGAGCTTCTTCAAAAGCTGCGCCTAAGCGATTTTCTTCAATAACTCCGTTCATAGAAGTAAGGATAATGATGACTGACAGCCCGATAATACCGACCGCTGCAAGGTGGAAAGCCAAGGCTGTAACGAGCCAGATACCTGTGATTGCCTGAATTATCAGTCTGAGTTTACCTTTTGTTCCCTGTTCTTCTTCCATCTTGAGTGCAGTTTCAAGGAGATGGGAGCGGATATTTCCGGGCAGTTTTGCGCCGTATCCGAAGATATGGAAATACTCAACAGTTACGCAGGTAAGAAGTCCTGTTGCTAATACTGGCAGTGACACAGGCATAACTTCAAGGAAGAAGTCTACGAAGTGCCATCCCATTTCTCCACCGATGAGCAGGTTCTGAGGCTCACCGACCAGTGTACATACACCGCCGAGAGCTGTTCCGACTGCGCCATGCATCATAAGGTTACGGAGAAAACCTCTGAATTCCAACAGATCTTCGCGATTTTTTTCAACAACAGCCTGATCATTACATAAGTCATGCTCGCATTGCATCGTTTTGCCGGACGCAAATCTATGATAGACGTTGTAGAATCCATAGGCCACCGCAATGATAACAGCTGTTACAGTCAGCGCATCAAGGAATGCAGACAAAACGGCACCTGCAAGGCAGAACAGCACTGATATAACTATTTTTGAACGGACTTTTACAAGAATGCGGGTAAATGTGAATTGCAGAAATTCTTTCATGAAGTAGATTCCGGCAACCATAAAGATCAACAGAAGAATTACTTCGAAATTTTTAAGAGCTTCGCGGTAAATTGTCTCGGTTGAGGTCATTCCGAGAAAAGCCGCTTCAATTGCAAGCAGTCCTCCGGCTGGAAGAGGGTAGCACTTAAGTGCCATGGCCAATGTAAAAATAAATTCTGCAATAAGTGCCCATCCTGCGACAAACGGTCCGGCAGTGAACATAAGGCACGGGTTCAGAATCAAAAAAAACAAAATGCTCTGCTTGTACCATTTAGGGGCAGCTCCTAGAAAGTTACTGCCCAGCGATTGTAATAATGTAGGCTGCATCAAATTCTCCTTTTTGATGGACACGGTTAAACCATTAGCCTGAGTTGAACGGTTTATTGTTTATAATTCAATAATTATAAAGCGTTACAGGTTAATAGTGTTGGTAATTTCTACATGACAAGGCTGTTTTACTCCTCGGCATTTAAACAGTCCAGTGTAATAAAGGAACGTTATTATTTTCACATGTTAGTGATGCTTGTTTGCCAGTTTTTTGTGGGGATGCTACATTATAAATAATAAATTTTGTCCTTCAGTAGTTATGAACTTGAATCCGAGAGGAAAGAAAATTTAATAAGGAACTGGGCTCTCATGCACATCAAAAAAAAATTTAATTATTGTTTGAAGCTTATTTTTACTCCTGGTGCGCATCTTAAACGCAAATATGAAGCGTTCAAATCTCTTCTGGCCTATGATTCTATGGCCCTTGAATTGGTAGCTGATCTTGAAGACATATTATACAGGAAGAAAAAAGGTGATCACCAACGAGTTGTGTGGTTGACTCATCGTTTATCTTTAGCTGTCAATGCAATGATAGACCAACTTACTGAAATGAATCCTTTTTGTTACAGAAGCCTATACGAAAATTTTATCAGAATAGATAATAATGTTAAGATTGCTGTAGACCATAATCTTCCTGATTCCGGCCCCCCTTATATTCTTACTCTTGAAAAGGCTGCAGCATTTCCAGATTTGGCAGGAGGTAAGGGGACAAACCTCGGGCGCGCGTTAACCGAGGGACAAGTCAATGTGCCCCCGGCTTTTGTTGTAACCGCCAATGCCTTTAACAGGTTTATCGACTGCAACGGTTTAAGGGAAGAACTGGAAGCCCGTTTCCGAGTCATGCAAGTTGATAACCATGGGCATATCGCGCAGCTCACCCTTGAAATACAGGAACTGATTCTAGCTGCGGATGTTCCAAAAGAAATTGCGGATGGAATTCTTTCAACTATGGCGGAAATGTTTCCTGACGATTCGCTGATAGCCGTTAGGTCAAGTGCTTTGGCCGAAGACAGTGAGATCTCTTTTGCCGGGCAGTACTCAAGTGAACTGAGCGTGCATAAAAAAGACGTGCTTGAAGCGTATAAACGAGTTCTTGCCGGTAAATATTGTCCGCGCGCTATTGCGTACCGTGTTTCAAACGGCCTTTCAGATAGCGATACGGCTATGGCCGTGTTGATTCTGCCAATGGTCAACGCTGAAAAAGCAGGAGTCGTTTATTCAAAAAATCCTGATTCCAGCGGCAGTGATGAAAATATTTGTATCTATGGTGTCTGCGGTCTTGGGGATTCGTTGGTTGATGGAAGTATTTCTCCGGCAAAAGCAATTCTTTCAAGGGACGTTAAGCCGGAGTTAATCAGTAGCGGTACTGTAGATATAGGTGATCTTCCAAGTGAAGAAACTCTTTTGAAGCTTGGACGAATTGCCATGCGGCTCGAATCCAGTTTCGGCTGTCCGCAGGATATCGAATGGGCAGAAGACGATTTAAAAAATCTGTATATTTTGCAGTCCCGTCCGTTGCGGCAAAATACTGAAAAGTCGTCTGCGGTGCATTCACCGATAACAACCACTCCTGTTGTTAAGGGGCTGGAGAGTGCCGCGCTCGGCGTTGGATGCGGTGAAATTTATTTTGCGGAAAATGGGAAAGATTTTGCGCAGCTTCCTGAAGGGGCAATTGTTGTCACATCTACTCTTAAGCCCGCGCTTTCAATGTTTATCTCTAAAATTAACGGAGTCATTGCCGGTACGGGCAGCAGGGCCAGTCATTTTGCATCTGTTGCTCGCGAATGGGGACTTCCTGTGTTGGTAGGTGATACCGAGGGGTGTTTATATGAAGGGCAATTTGTAACTGTTGACGGGGTGGACGGAGCGGTTTTCGACGGCTGTGTCTCTGAGATAGTAACCAGATCTTATGTAAAGGATGAGCCTTCACCGCGAGTTCTTAATTTTTATTCCAAAGTTATTCCTTTTACGGTGAAGCTGAGTCTTACTGACCCTGAATCACCTGATTTTACGCCGGAAGGATGTCGTTCGTTGCATGATATGGTGAGGTTCTGCCATGAAAAATCAGTAGAGCAAATGTTTTCACTGGTTGATAAAAAGGGACGCGGAATGGGGGCGGCAAAAGAGCTTAAAAGTGACTTGCCGCTGGTAATGTATATTCTCGATCTCGGTAAGGGGTTGGTATTAAGATCGGCTAAAAAAAGGTATGTAACTCCTCAGGATATAACCAGTCAGCCGATGAGAAGTCTCTGGTCCGGGTTGTCTGATCCGATGGTGCAATGGTCAAAGGAGCTGACTCATATTGATTGGGATGAGTTTGACCGCATGTCAGCCGGAATCTTCAGTATTAAGTCTAAATTGTTGGCAAGTTACGGCATTATCGCGGAAGATTATCTTCATCTTATGATCAGGTTCGGGTACCATTTTTCTGTGGTTGACTCCATTTGCGGCAAGGCCTCCGGTGCTAATTATGTCCATTTTAAATTTCAGGGTGGCGGATCTGAGCTTAAAAACAGATTGCTGAGGCTTAGATTTATTCAGAGTGTACTTGGCCATTACGGTTTTGAAATTGAAACTCGCGGGGATATGCTTGATGCAACCTGTTCTAGAATCAGCGAGAAAGAAACCTGCGCTTTGTTAGCTAAATTGGGGTATTTGCTGGCTTATACCAGACTTATGGATATGCGCCTCCAAGAGGAAAAACAGGTGGAGCCTGAAGTGCAGCTCTTTATCCAGAACGCAGAGAGGGTTGATGGAAACTCTTCAGAATAATCACGCTTATCACCTGACATGGGTCACGGATCAACTTGCTGTAGGGTGTGCTCCCATGAGTTATGCTCAGCTTAATTCTTTGGATGAACAGGGGATAGATGCTATCCTGAACCTGTGCGGGGAATTTTACGATCTGTATGATATTGAGAAAAAGGCCGGGTTTGATGTTTATTATTTCCCGCTGGCGGATGAAGAAGCCCCGGATCTTGTTAAACTTGAAAAAACTCTGGAATGGCTGGATGAGTCCATTTATATAGGTAAAAAGGTTCTGATTCATTGCCGTCATGGAATCGGGCGAACAGGAACCGTGCTGAATGCCTATCTGCTTCGCCGGGGGCTCGGGCATAAACTGGCCTGGAAGGCTCTTAGAAAACTAAGATCAAAACCTGCCAATTTTGAGCAGTGGTGGACCATTCGCAAATACGGCAAACAGAGCGGCAAACTGACGATTCGTGAACCTCATCTGGAATTTAAAAGACTGGTTGATCTGTCTCCCTTTTTTAATGATTATGAACAATTGATTTTGCGTGTTGATGAAGCCGTTCGTGATTCCGGACACATTGAAACATGCGGATTTGATAATGATCAGTGTTGCCGGACTCCGGTCAGTCTTACTTTGGTTGAAGCTGTTCATTTAAGTCATCAGATTAATCTGGAGCTTACTCACGAAGGTCGCCTTGAGGTTATAAAACGTGCTGTGGAAACATCAAAAGCTGAAAGGATTGCCTCGGCAGAACTTAGAAAAGAAAATAATATTGCTGATTTTTGTCTCTCTGAAGCAGGCGCGGTTTGTCCACTGCTTAAAGATAAATCCTGTTTGCTGTTTAATGACCGTCCTTTGCAATGCAGAGCTTTCGGCGTGGATCTTTCTGACGACGGAGCGTTGTGGGGAAAAATCTTGACCCCTGCACTTAATAAGATCTCTTCTGAAATATGGTTCGCATATACCGGAATTATGTCCGACGCTAAAATACCTTCTTTTTCCTTGCCGGATGTCGCCTCAGGGAAATTTATAGAAGCCTTGTTCAAACTTATGATGGAAGAAGGAATTAGCGACTAACATTTATTTGTTAAGGTCATGCATTTTTTGTAATACTTCAAGCAGTACCTCTTTGTTAAACGGCTTGCTGACAAATTCGTCCATTCCCGTTAATTTTGCTTTATTCAGATCTTTATTTGAGGCATGCGCAGTCAAGGCCACAATCGGTATTTCAGCTATTTTGCTGAATTCTTTTGAGTTTCTTATTATGTTGGTAGTTTCAAACCCGTCCATAACAGGCATTTGTACGTCCATGAGAATCACATCAAAGCTGTGTTTGCGCAGCTTTTCAAGGCATTCTTCACCATTTTGAGCGCATATTATGCTGTGCCCTGCTTTCTCGAGCAGTTTTTGCGCCATAATTCTGTTGACCATTTCGTCTTCCACAAGAAGTATTCTAAGAGGAGTGTCGGACTTTTTTCGCTGGTGGTCTTTTTTATCTTGAATGTCGATATAGTCTGTTTTAGTCACCAACACGCAAAAAAGAATTGTGGTCCCCACACCTACTTCAGTTTCAACGGTGATGTTTCCGCCCATCAGATTTACCAATCTTTTTACTATGGGAAGTCCTAATCCTGTTCCTTGGTGTTTTCTGGATAAAGCTCCGTCAACCTGAGTAAATGACTCAAAGATATATCCAATTTTATCATCAGATATGCCGACTCCTGTATCTTCAACTGAGAAGAACAAGCGTTCTTTGTTCGGATCGCGGTGAGGGAGTGAATACACTTGGACTGCTATTGAACCTGACTCTGTAAATTTAATAGAGTTTCCGATCAGGTTAAAAAGAATCTGCCTGATTCTTCCTATGTCACCTATATAAAATTTCTGAGTAGACGGATCTATGTGCGAGTGAAAAGATATATTATTTTCCCGCGCTTGAAACTGAAACAGGTTAACACTTTCTTCTATCAGGGATTCCAGCTCGAAAGGTTCTTCAATAATATCAAGCTTTCCTGCTTCGATTTTAGAAAAATCAAGAAGGTCATTCAGTACCTTAAGCAAATTATTAGAAGAGCCAAGAGCTATTTCAACGTATGACTCCTGCTCGCTGTCAAGCGGGGTTTCCTGCATAAGCTGGAGTGTTCCCATAACACCGTTTAACGGAGTCCTGATTTCATGGCTTATGTTCGCCAGAAATTCATCTTTTACTCTGTTTGCGCGTTCTGCTACTTCCTTTGCTCCGATCAGTTCATTCTCTGAATGTTTATGAGCTGTTATATCCGTGAAAAAAAGTGCCAAAAGATTTCGCCCGTTGATGGTGACAATGGCTGACGAAACGTCCACACAAATTTCCCGACCGTTGAGTGTCATGGCTGGGAGTGCAGGTGAAAAAGAAATCTCGTGCAAAATATGTTTTTCGAAAATTTTATCTACTTTGGTACTATCTTTTTGAGGATGAAAAGCTTTTAGCTGTAGATTCTTCAAATTTTCATCATGGACATTGAATATATCCATGAAAGCAGGGTTCATGAACTCTATAAACTGGCTGACGGGGTTAACCAGACAAATTCCTGAGGGGGTGTTTAGCAGAAGAGTTCGTGATCTTTCATTACTTTCGCGGACGCTTGCCAGTGCGTTGTTACGCTCTTTTTCACGTTTGCGCAGAAGGTTTACCATATTATCAAAGGCTTGACCTAACTGCCCTATTTCACCGTCTGAATAATCTATTCCGCTCGGATTTTTAAAATCCTTGCTGCCGATTTTTTGAACGGTCTCCGTAAGACTTTCAAGATGGCGGACGATCCCTCTTCCTCCGACAAACCATGCAATTGCCAGCGTGAGAATTATTGAGATAAAGCCTGTTTCTGCTCCTCTGGTAAGAATCAAATCAGCACCTTGTTGAATTTCTGATTCATCAATACCCAAAAAAAGGTACATGTAAGGTTCAGTGTCAGACGAAAGACGCAATGGTTCATAAAAAATAATGCGGACAATTTTATCAGTAGATTCCGTAACAATCATTCCGGGATTTTTTCCGGTTTTTGCGGAGAGGAAGACTGCTTCTTGAATAGGAGTGCCGACTTCAATATTTTCTTTTTTAGGATACCTGAACAGCCTGTTCCCGTTATGATCACATAGTCCGAAAAATGAATTTTCCGGAAAGTTGCTGCGTTTAAAAAAATCTCTGTAATGGTTTAAGTTTATACCGATAATCAATGCCCCTTTCGGATTACCGTTAGCGTTAAGGACCGGCATTGCGAAAGGAAATATTGATTTTTGTGAAGTTTTGCCGACAACATATTCGCCGGCTGCAAATTTTTTTGTACTTATGGCATCTTTAAATTGCTTGCGATCCGCAAAGTTAAGATTTGTGGCATTTCCTGTGCCTGCAGCAACTACATTACCTTCTAAATTAATAAGAATTGCGTTTGTATATATAGGGTTGGCTTTCAGTATGGTTTCAAGAGTGATCTGCGCTGCGTGAGGGTTGAGCTCTCTGATTTCCGGAATTTCCGCAACTGTCTGAAGAAGTGTACGTGTTGAATCACTGATTCTGCGTTGTATTTCGCTGAATTCATGCAATGACTCTAAGGTCTGGTGCTTTGCGGATTTGATAGCTTGATGTCTATGGAGCAACGCTGTTCCAAGGTTCAGCATGAACGCAGGCAGAGTCGCAAGCAAAACCAAAACGATGATTTTTTTTCGTATTGATCCATGGAATAGTAGATTTGCCATTTACCCAGCCTTGTCTCTATCTGGTTTTTCAAGCTTCGATATGCTCGATATTTCAGAAGGTGTATGCTTATAAGAACTATAATACAATATGCTAAAGATACAGCCAATATTGGAAAATAGGTATTTTGAGTAATTTTGAAATTAGTTTTATAACATTCGATAATAGCTAAATGAGAGATAGCATTTAAAAATAGGTATCTCAAGAATAACGTATGATAATGTATTCAAGAGAATATTTTGTAGCAGAAGAGAATAAGTGTGTATGTGCGGAGAGGAAAGTATAACCCGTAAAGAACGGAGCAGGCATTCTATAGAAGAAATGCCCGCTCCGATAAATGATTTGTCTATGCAGACTGATTATCAACTGGGTGCTTAAACCATATATTCATTGTTTCAAGGCTTCCGCTGATATTAGTATTGTTCGGAATTGTTCCGGAATAAGTATAGCCTGCTTTGGCGAAAAGAGAGTTTATTCCGTATGAACAGGCGCGTGCAATCGTAAAAAAACACATTTTACCTGCTACCAGTGATTCCTCTTCAAGTCTGTGCAGTAATGTTCCGGCTATTCCTTTTTTCCGGTATTCCGGACGTACGGCAAAGTCGGTAAGCTCTACACTCCACCCATCATGACCTGCTTCGGCAGAGGCTGCACCTATTAATTCTTCTTTGTGAAAAACTCCATAAAAACAGCCGTTTTGATTGATTTCGTTCTCAATATACTCCGCATCATGGACAGGGAATGGATAAGTGCTGAACACTTCTTTGTACAAAGTTGCAAGGCTGCTGCTATCAGCCTTTGTTAACTTCCTGATGCTTAATCCCTTCGCAAGCTTGTCATTAATTCCTGTTCCGGATTTGCCTTCGGCAACTTCAATGATATGATCAAGTTTGTCTTGGTCTTTAATTTCTGCTCTGGCAGAGGACCTGTAGAAGCTTAAAAAAGTTCCATCATCATCAGAAAATAAATTTGGGACGGTTGCTTCCTCTGCAAATCCTTCGGTGACAAAGTGTGGTGATAACTCACTTGGCACTTTAGCAAAAATCTTTGATACATCGGCAGATTTTGCTTTGCTTTTCAACTCTGAAACAATATCCGGCATATCTTCTGGTGAAAGTTCCATTAAATAAATTCTGTCATTTAACGGGCCGATCTGAATTGTGCTTTGTCCTATATTTTTTATTTTATCGGGAGTCATTGGCACTCCTTTCAGTTCTTTCATTTTCTTCGGGCGTAAGGCTGAGGGTGTCATCCCAGTCTGAAAGCAGTTTTGCAATTCCGATAGGTTTTTCTTCGGCATCTTCCTCCATAAGCTGGAGGTTGCATTCTTCACAGTTTCTATCACAATAATTACATTCGTAAGAGTCCGGTTCGGCGTAAGTTGTTATTACCCCTTCGTAGTTCCTGAGAATAATTTTGTTTGTTGCCCATGAGACTATATAGTTCGGCATCACCGGAATTTTGCCGCCGCCACCTGGAGCATCAATCACATAAGTAGGCACAGCAAATCCGCTGGTGTGTCCACGCAGACTTTCAAGTATTTCTATCCCCTTGCCCACTGGAGTTCTGAAATGGGATAACCCTTCAGAAAGGTCGCACTGGTAAAGATAATAAGGACGTACTCTGTTTTTAACCAGCTTATGGTTAAGTGTTTTCATAAGTCTTGGACAGTCATTGATACCGGCGAGGAGCACGCTTTGGTTACCAAGCGGAATACCGGCATCTGCAAGTTTTGCTAAAGCTCTTTTGGAAGAGGTTGTTACTTCGCACGGATGATTGAAATGGGTATTTATCCATAGTGGATGATGCTTTTTGAGCATGTTTACCAGTTTGTCCGTAACTCTGTAAGGCAGAACAACAGGCATGCGAGTTCCGATTCTTACGACCTCTACATGTTCAATTTCACCTATTTTAGTAAGCAGCCAGTCCAGTTTCTCATCGGACAGCATGAAGGGGTCACCGCCGGAAAGCAGGACATCTCTGATTTGCGGAGTGTTGCGAATGTATTCGAAACCTGCTTCCAGCTGTTCCATATCCGGAATGGAATCAACATCACCGACTTTTCGTTTGCGCGTACAATGCCTGCAATACATAGAACAGATATTACTGACATGAAACAGAACTCTATCCGGATATCTATGAGTAATGCCTGGAACAGGGCTGTCTCCGTCTTCATGCAACGGGTCAACCATGTCGCTGCGGCCGATTATAAGCTCGCGGGGGTCGGGAAAAGACTGTTTGAAGATCGGGTCGTTTTTGTAATCATCTTTATGAATAAGAGATAAATAATATGGAGAGACGGCAAGCGGGAACTTTTTAAGTGTCTGTTCATGCATCTTTCTCTCTTTGTCGCTGAACTTTATACCAAGAGCTTTTTCAAAACCTGCGACAGTTTTTATTGAATTGCGGATATGCCATTTCCAGTCTGTCCAATCGTCTCTTGATGAATCTTCATCTAAAATGTCTGATAATTTCTGTTGATGTAAATTGTATACTTCCATTGATGATCCTCCGACAGTGATGTCGTTATTAATAGTGTAAAATAGGTAAGGTAGGTAGCCCTAAAAAAGTTACCAGTACTTATTGTTACAAATGGTGAAATCTATTTTAATTTATATAGAGCGCAGTAAAACAGTTTTTACTACATTATATTTATAGTATTAAATATGCATAAAATATGTATTTTGCTGCATCGTGAATGCAAAATTATCTTAAATAAGAATAGGTATGATTGTTTTAAATCATCAAATATGAGATAAAATCTGTAGAAAATTAATAAAAATATAAAGATAAATGAATTAATTGTTTCTATAGCTTCATTAGATCAGACTAACGGGTAGGGAACAAGGTGATTTAGTAGGTACTTAATGGGTATACATGATACCCGGTAAGCTAAGAGTTGTTTTGATGCTTCAGGTAAGAAATGAGAGATATGTTTTTACCGCGCAGGCCTAGCTTACGGCGGATATTTTTTCGGTGAGTCAGAACTGTATCTACTGAAAGTCCCAGCAATTCAGCGGTATGTTCACTGCTTTTTCCTGTTTCAATGTAGCGGCAAATTTCGATTTCGCGGGGGGTTAGTTTAAGCAGCAGATCCTCGAATTGGTCTCCTGCTTTTCCCGTAAGAGCCTCCAGGCGATCTTTAATGTACTTGCCGAAGCTCTTTCGCATTTGCGGCAGCGGTTCCTTGATCATTCTGTCGAGAGCCGGAAGAATCTGCTCGCGGACTTGCAACGCAAAGTCTTCATGCATGTCTTTTTTTTCTTCTTCAACTGACTCAATGACTGTTCTCAGGGCTACATTCATGCCGTCGACCTGTTCACGGGTTTCTTCCAGACTGGTTTCAATCCGTTCTTCATATGTTTCGTGGAGTTCCAGCAGTGGTGCATTGTTGGTGACAATGGCTAGAAATCCATCTGAACAGAGTGGGACAGGTAATGGGATGAGGCGCAGGGAGTAACTTCCTCCGCTTTCATCATAGGGTATTTCATGAATTTTTTCAGGTGGGTAAAGCTTAACAAAGTCGGAGAGACTGTCTGCTTCTACTCTGAAAACACTCCAAAGAGTTTCTCCGAGTAAATGTTCTCCGAAAAAAGTTTGTGCAGGTTTATTGGCATGACAGATAATGCCGTTGCTGTCCGCGAATAGGATGAAGTCAGAAAAAGATTCAAATACATCTGAGATCTGTTCCGGGAGTCGATCTGGGGTGCTTTGCTGATTAGAGCTCAAAAAAATTTCCTTGCGATTTAGTCTGTTAGTTAATCGATCCGATGAAGTTGTTACAAGTGAGTATTCTCATCATGGATCTGATTATTAAAAGCCAGTCAATCGGGTATAGATTTCTTTTGCACTGATGACAATGGTTGTTGAAATTATGGTACGGAAAGGGGAAGATGGAAGAAATAGCAAAGGAGGCCGCATCGATAAACCAGAAGTTCTTAAGCAATGCGGCCTCCGGAAAATTACGGCCTACCAACTGTCATCATCGTATTTCCAGCCGTCTTCATCAAGTGATACTTCACGTATTTTTACGAAAAAGCCATCATCGGTCTCATTTACGTAAACCTGTGCTTTTATCCACTGGTCCACGTATTCACTCAGGTTGCGTCCATTGCTGTCAGGTTCGACGATGAATTCTTCTTCACCGTCTACGACAATGGCTAACTGATATTTGTCATCTAAGTCGCTTTCATATGGTACGACCTGTCCATAAATTGTATCTGAGTAAAACTCACTCGACACGGCATTTCTCCATATTTAATTGGGACTAATCTTCGTATTCTTCTTCAAATTGTTCAACTTCCTTGGCATAAACAAGATTGCCTTGGGACGGCACAAAGAAGGGGTAGTACTGCGATTGTCTTTCATAGCCAAGTGCTTCAAAAAAATAATGAACCGGGGCGAATGATCTGTGCGCCGGCAATTCGCATAAAATTAAACTTCCATTGTACATGGAAACCTGCCTTTCAACTTCATCAAGTAGTGCGGACCCGATACCTATCCCCTGATATGCATCGTCCACGGCTGCCAGATACAGTTCATAGCAATCCTCTTCGTCCGGGATGGTTCCAAAGCATACGAAGCCGACAAAAATTTGTTCATCGCCGCTTACCACGTGTGCTTTAATAAAGATGCGGCTTGACTCACCTGTGCTGAATGCTGCTTCCCAAGCAGCTTCTTCTGCAAGCATAAGGTTGTCAGGAGTCAGATTCTGACACTTGCTGGCAAGTTGCAGGACTTCTTCTGCCTCATTAGCTTTCAACCCGAGGCTTAATTTCAACTGAACTTCAGCTTCTTCGGCCGGGGTTGTTTCATCTTCATCAATAATATCAATCGCCATTTGATTTCCTCACTCATCAAATAATCAAACTTTACAACCGTTAAGTTGCAATATGAAGCGTTTTTCCTCAGTCCTTTATTAAAAAAGTCTATTTATTGCAGATAGATATTAATAATAACGCTGATGAAATTTAAAGTGATACAATAGCATGGAATGTGCCAGTTTTAACATGTTGGAATATAAGGTTGTTTTTTTGTTATTCGGAAAAATAGGAATTAATAGTTCTTATCTCATGGCTGCTAAATATTAAATTAAGTTGTTATGTTTGCGTATCATGATGTATATCTACAGTTTTTTCCCTTATTAAGTGTTGTTTTTAGGGTTAAAATAGATATTACTATGATAGGAACTTGTAGTTCTGGCCCCCACGACAAAAGAGAACTTTGAATTCCTATTTCGCAACAAAATCCTGTCTTAACAGAGCGTGTTTATTCATAAGTTTGTTAAGTTGTCTTGTCGTAATTTCCGCGCTTTTCGCCGCGTCTTTTATTACGCCTTTGTTCGCTTCCAGTAGGCGGGTCAGATACGCTATTTCAAAAATATCAATTGCAGTTTGTCTAGCCTGCCCAAGTGGAAGGCTTGCATCAATGTTTGCGGGATGCTGCCCTAAGCTGTTTTTAAAGAATTCAATCGGGAAACTGGAAGGCCGAAGTGTAGGCGTCTGCTCAAGGATACAGGCCCGTTCAATTATGTTTTCAAGTTCGCGCACATTTCCCGGCCAATCGTAATCCAGAAAAGCATCCATTACTTCAGGGGCGATGTCGGTAATATTCTTATTAAGCTGGGTGCTGAAATGAGAGATAAATTCGCTGGAAAGCAGTAAAATATCTTTTTTGCGTTCACGCAGCGGCGGTATTACAATGGGGAAAACGTTCAGCCTGTAAAACAGATCCCGTCTGAAATCTCCTTTTGCGCAAAGATCACTCAGATTGTCATTGGTTGCAGCAATAACCCGCACGTTAAGGGGGATGTTCGTTTCTCCACCGATTCTTTGAATCTGACGTTCCTGCAACACATCAAGCAGCTTAACCTGTACTGCGGAACTGATTGTTCCTATTTCATCTAAAAACAGCGTTCCCATGTTCGCAAGTTCAAATTTCCCGAGCTTACGGCGGACTGCTCCGGTAAAAGCGCCTTTCTCGTGACCGAACAGTTCGCTTTCAACAAGTGTATCAGGAATCGCGCCGCAATGTACGCTGATGAAAGGGTCGTCTTTGCGGTTGCTGTGTGCATGAATGAGTCTTGCAATGAGGGTTTTGCCTGTTCCTGTTTCGCCGGAAAGAAGTACTGTGGTGCGGGTATTTGATACTTGTTGTACCTTTTGCAATACATCCTGCATTGCTTTGCTTTTGGTCTTTACTACATCTTTGAAATCTTCCCGCCAGAATTGGTCGCGCAGGTAATCAAGCTCGGAGTGGAGTATGTCCGTTTCGTATGAACGATCTGTTTCAGGTTCCGATTTATGCCCGCCTGTTTGCTCCTCAGCCGAACTTTCAATGTGTTCATTGTTGCTGATTACAAGTTCTTTACGCATGCCCTGTCTCCTTGCCGGCGCGGTCTTTCTTCTACTCTGATTACGCTTGCCGAATATAATATCATGATCGAAAGTACAATGTAAAAATCTTGCAAATATAACTGCGTTTTTTACATATATTTATACTGGTTTATTTTATGATAAATTAAATTCTGGAGAACTTGGAAGGCTATATGAAATAAGGAATATTTTAAAAAAGACTGTTTCTGTAAACGGTTTTGTCTTTTTCGAGTTTTGTTTTCTATGTTTTGAAAATGGTGTAGTATGAAATTGTAGTTGCGAAGTGCATTGAGGATTTATGACCCAGAGCTCAGGCTCTTGTTTTCTAAATGATGTAAGTGCAGTGCAAAGGAGAAGTTATGGAAGACTCAGGATTTCTCTCAAAAGTTCCTAATCCGGCAATCATTAAGAATATTGACCATGGAATAGTAGTAAACTTGGCTGATCTTGTAACTTACCAGACGGGGCAGGTCGTCAGTAGAACTCTGTCACAGCATAAAGCGGTAACTCTTACTCTATTTGCTTTTGATATAGGGGAAGGAATCAGCACTCATACTACTCCAGGTGATGCCCTTGTTCAGGTGCTTGACGGCAAGGCGGAAGTAACAATCGGTGATAATATTTACAGCGTCGAAGCCGGACAGGCAATTGTTATGCCTGCAAATACTCCGCATGGGCTTAATGCTGAAGAACGTTTTAAAATGCTGCTGACTCTTATTAAAGATAAAACTGATTAAAATATAAGTGATTACAAGAAGGAGGAAACTTGGATTGGTTTTCTCCTTTTTATGTTTTAAAAGACTCAATATCGGGGCTGTGGAGATTTTGATGAGTAAAAAATGTGTTTTGGTTGCCGGGCTTGGAGTTGCTGTTACGCTATTGGTTTTGTGGATAGCAGGTGTTTTTAGTTCTGGGGTGATCCAGCCCGGGCGGATTGTTCCTACCAGACCTTTAGAAGAACCTGCTTTAACCGCAAAGGCCGAACTTGCCGTTGTTCCTGTCTTATATGAAGCTGTCGGAACAGTGCGTCCTAAGACCGAAACAAATATAGAAGCGCAGGTTACTGGTAAAGTACTCAGTGTGTTCGTTCGCGCCGGTGATAAGGTTAAGCGGGATGATAAACTGATAGTGCTCGACAGTCGTGGTCTTCAGACCCGTCTGGAAAGTGCCGAGCAGGGGCTTAAATCTGCTGAAGCCTCACAGCGTCAGGCCAGCGAAGTGATCAATGCCGCTAAGGCTGCCGCAGATACAGCTACTTCTACGTGGAAGCGGCTGAAAACTTTATTTGACAGTAAAGTGGCAACACGTGATGAACTTGACCGTGTTGAAGGGCAGTATTTGCAGGCAAAGGCTCGTCTTGCACAGGCTGATGACGGTTTTTCCGCTGCGTCCGCACAGGTTAAGCAGGCAGCCAAAGCCGTTGAAGAGGCACGCATTAACCTCGGGTATACGACTATTGCCGCGAACACAGACGGTGAAGTGTCTAAGAGAATGGTTGAACCGGGTGATATCGCTTTTCCGGGTAAAAGCCTTATGCTCATTCAAACCAGCGGTTCTTTAAGGCTTGAAGCTCTTGTACGTGAGGGCGTCATCGGAAAGGTCAGGCCCGGAGTAAAGCTGCCTGTTGAAATTCAGGCTTTAGAAGAGCGCACAGTCGGCGTTGTTGAAGAAGTTGTTCCGTCTGCCGATCCGTCAACACGGACTTTTTTAGTTAAAATAGGGCTGGACCCTATGCCTGGACTTTACCCCGGTATGTTCGGCCGTTTGCTCGTTCCTCTGAGAGAAAAGGAAATTGTAGTTGTTCCTAAAAGAGCTGTCTCGCGGGTGGGTCAGCTTGAGACTGTTTTGATAAAGAGCGCGGGAAAGTGGGAACCTGTTTTTGTGCGTACCGGAAACGTTCATGATGATAAGATAGAAATTTTATCCGGTTTGCGAGGCAACGAGACTCTTGGTCTTAATTCACTGGAAGTAGGCGGGGGAGCAAAATGAGCACTTTTGATTCTGGTAGTGAAAGTGCAAAATCCCAAGGAATGATCGCTTCGGCTGTACGTTTTTTTCTGCATTCAAAGCTCACGGTTATTTTGATCATTGCTTCCGTTCTGCTGGGGCTAGCAGCTATCAGGCTGACTCCGAGAGAGGAAGAGCCGCAGATAGTTGTGCCGATGGCGGATATTATGGTCAGAGCTCCCGGAGCAGGCGTTGAAGAGGTTGAGAAACTTATTACCACTCCGCTTGAGCGTCTTTTGTGGCAGATTGACGGAGTTGAATACGTTTATTCAATTTCCCACCGCGATTCCTCCATGGTCACGGTCCGTTTTTTTGTAGGAGAGAATCGTGAAGAATCTCTTGTCAAACTGCACAATGCTATTGCTAAAAATTCAGATCTTGTTCCGGGTATCGTTTCCGGGTGGGCCGTTAAACCTATCGAGATTGATGACGTTCCTATTGTAGCTTTGACTTTGCACCCCGCTGAAAATCATCCTGAAATTTCAGATTTTGAATTGCGCCGTGTGGCGGAGGAATTGTCGCAGCGGCTTGCGGAAGTGGAAGACCTTTCACATGTCTCCCTGATCTCCGGCAGATCACGTGAGATCAGGGTTGAGCTTTCACCTGAGCGTATGGCCGGATTAAATGTTTCCCCCATGAATATCGCTCAGACTTTGAAGGGAGCAGATCAATCAGCTGTCGCTGGTACAGTCCTTTCGGGTAATCGCGAGATAACTGTTTCTGCAAATTCTTTTCTGGAATCAGCGGAAGATGTGCGCAATTTGGTAGTCGGTGTTTTTGATTCTAAACCTGTTTACCTGCGTGATGTCGCCCAGATAGAAGACGGCCCGGCGGAACCCTCGTCCTATTCAAGGATAGGTTTCTCCCGGCAGTATTTAACTCAGATGGGCAAGGATGCAGAGCTTCCGTCGCGTCCGGCTGTGACTATTGCTTTATCAAAGAAAAAAGGAAGCAATGCGGTAACCGTCGCCGACGCTGTTCTTGCCCGCCTTGATGAACTGAAAACTACGGTTCTCCCGGCCGGTATTGAGATTGAAGTCACCCGTAACTACGGCCAGACTGCTGACGCAAAAGTAGATGATCTGCTTAACTCACTCGGGTTTGCTGTTTTCACTGTGGTTCTTTTACTGGCTTTTACCCTCGGCTGGCGTGAAGCGGCGATTGTTGCACTTGCTGTTCCGGTCAGTTTTTCACTGGCCCTGTTCGTCAATTATATGCTCGGTTACACTATTAACCGCGTAACTCTTTTTGCCTTGATTCTTTCGCTCGGGTTGGTGGTGGATGATCCTATTACTAATGTGGACAATATCCAGCGTCATATCCTTATGAAGAAAAAGAATCCTGCCGAGGCTACCCTTGACGCTGTATCCGAAGTCCTGCCTCCGGTTATAATGTCCACACTGGCTATTATTGTTTCTTTTGTTCCGCTTTTTTTCATCACCGGAATGATGGGGCCGTATATGGCTCCAATGGCTGCCAATGTTCCGTTGACAGTTACTTTTTCAACTGTATGCGCTCTTACTATTGTTCCATGGATGGCTTTGCGGCTGTTAAAAAATATTAAGCCTAAAGCAGGCTCATCGGACAATTCCGGTCCCGGAAAAGTTGAACGTTTTTATTCCCGGATTATTACTCCTTTTTTAGACTCGTCAGCCAAACGCTGGATACTTCTCGGCGTAATTGTTTTCGGATTGATTTTTTCTCTCGCGCTTGCCGGATTGCGATTTGTCCCGCTTAAAATGCTGCCGTTTGATAACAAAAATGAATTTCAAATTGTTATAGATATGGATGAGGGGACACCTCTTGAGGAGACTGACAGAGTTGTCCGCGAGTTCGAGCAGGTGTTGCGCGGTGTTCCGGAGATTACAAATTTTGTGACTTATGCGGGTGAACCTTCGCCGATGGATTTTAATGGACTGGTCCGTCATTATTATTGGAGAAATGGCGGAAATATGGCGGATATCCGTATTAATCTTGCGGATAAATCAAACCGCAGTGAGCAAAGCCATGCTATTGTTCTAAGGCTTAGAAATGAGCTTGAAGCTGTTGCCAAGCGAAACAATGCCAAAATTAAGATAGTGGAATCTCCCCCCGGACCTCCGGTAATTTCAACTATTACCACAGAGATTTATGGCGCAGAGGACCGCCCGTATTCTGCGTTGATTGAAGGTGCCCGACAGATTGAAGGGCTCATGGTAGATGAACCGGGAGTAGTTGATATTGATGACACAACTGAGTCGGATCGGATGATGGTCGACTTTGTGTTGGATAAGGAAAAAGCCGCCTTGCACGGGGTTACTGCTCTAAACGTGGTTGCAACTTTGCAACTGGCATTATCGGGCATGGTTCCGGCTACGGTTCATGTTGACGGAGAGCGTACTCCTTTGCCTGTGAAGCTGATTCTGCCGCGCGTCCGCAGGTCTGACGCAGGGACTCTTTCGCAGATCAGGGTTAAAACTGTTGACGGAAAATCCGTTCCGCTGGCAGAGCTCGGTAAACTCGTGGAAGTCAATCAGCAGCAACCTATCTATCACAAGAATTTGAAAAGGGTTGTTTACGTGTTTGCCGAAATGGCAGGGCGTGCTCCCGGCGAAGCCGTTCTTGATATGCAGTCTAAACTGAAAGCTGATCCGCTGCCCCCTTTTATCTGGTCTGAATGGGCAGGTGAAGGGGAATGGCAGATTACGCTTGATGTTTTCCGTGATCTTGGAATTGCTTTTGCGGCGGCTCTGGTAGGTATCTATATCCTGCTTATTGTCGAAACAGGGTCATTTGGTATGCCGCTTCTTATTATGAGTGCTATTCCACTGACTCTGCTGGGGATTATGCCGGGATTCTGGCTGCTCAACGTGATCGGATCAGATAATGTGGCAGGAATGGTAGGTGAAGCCTTTGCTGATCCGGTATTTTTTACGGCTACCAGTATGATAGGAATGATTGCGCTGGGCGGAATTGTTATCCGCAATTCGCTTGTTCTTATAGATTTTGTTCGTAAATCAACTGCGGAAGGAATGGAATTGAAAGAAGCTCTTATCCGTTCTGGGGCAGTGCGTTTAAGGCCCATAGCGTTAACTGCGGCAACGACAGCACTAGGCGCATGGCCCATTACTTTGGACCCTATATTCTCAGGTTTGGCATGGGCTTTGATCTTTGGACTTCTTGCTTCAACCCTGTTTACTTTGGTTGTTATTCCGGTCGGATATTTTGTTTTTGAAAGGGATTAACCTGCAGAACACTGATTCTCGGCAGCGCAAGGGAGTTTTATCGTAAATTTAGTCCCGACATTCGGTTCACTCGTCACGCTGAATTCACCATGGTGTAACTCAGTGATAATAAAGTAGGATATGGATAAACCTAATCCTGTTCCTTTGCCTACGCCTTTTAGCGTATAAAATGGTTCAAATATTTTGTTTCGGACCTCTTCTGTCATTCCCGGGCCGTTATCTTCAATTTCAATTAGGATTGCTGATCCATTGGGACGCAGCCGTAGAATAAGTTCAGGGACTGAGCCTTCAGCGTAGATTTTTTCAGTCATAGCTTCTGTAGCATTCTTGAGAACATTCAGTAGAACTTGTTGGATTTCGTTTTCAAGGCAGCATACTTGCGGAAGATCTTCGCCGTAGTCGCGCGTAACTTTAATTTTTTTGAAGTCATATTCTCTATTCAGATTATAGTCGCTGGAAATCAACTCAATAGTTTCATTTAAAAGCTTACTTATTTCGCAAACACAAAGTTGTTTGATTGATTTACGGCTGAAACTGAGCATGCTGTGTACTATTTTTGAGGCTCTGACTCCGGACACAGAAATTGAATTCAACATGCGGTCAACTTTTCTCTTATTTAAATAGTTACGCATGTCATTTAATGAAATGGAGCTTTCTTTAGCTGTGGCGATATTGTTTTTGGTGTCAGTGAACATTCTGTTATAAATGTTTTGTGATGCTCCCATTATTGCAGAAAGGGGATTGTTTATTTCGTGCGCCATTCCGGCAGCCAGTTCTCCCAAAGAACTCATTTTTTCATTTTGAATCAGTATTTCTTGCGTTTTTTTGCGCATTGACATGTCGCGCGCTACTCCTAAGCAATACCGGTCTTGATCTTCATCAAAGATACAAGCACATATTTCAGACGGGAATACAGAACCATCCTTTCGCTTATGAGAGCTCTCCAGACAAAATGACTTATCTTCATCAGCTGTGCGGATAAATTCAGTCCATTCATGCAGATTGGTTGTGGTGTCTATTTCATCAATTTTCTTGGTGAGTAGTTCTTTGCGACTGTATCCAAGTTTTTCACAAGCAGAATCATTGGCATCTATGATTTTCCCCTGTGAATTTGAAAGGTAGATAGGGTCGGCAATATTATTCAGTAATCGCAGGTATCTTGTATGGCTTTGCTGCAGCGAACGGATGAATCTATTTATCAGTCCATAAACAAGTATTCCCGTTACAAGGACATAAAACCACCCTTTGTATGTTTGAATACGGCTGATCATATTAGCATCGTGTACGAATATAAGTAAAATCTTGTCTGATAAAAGTATCCACAGACAGCCGAAAGCTGCGTAAATGACAGCTATTTTGATAGCTATAATGGAAAGTTTAGTTTTAGGCATATTTTATCTGACAGTCTAACCTTTGTTTATCTTTTTATGCAACCTCAGATAAATAAAATATCATATTTTATCCACCAGCCAGCTTAACTTTATAGCCTATTTTTTCCAGTTCAATTTTGAGGTTTTGCCTGTGATCACCTTGAATTTCTATGACACCATCTTTTATAGTGCCTCCTGTTCCGCATTTTGCTTTCAGGATTTTTGCCAATTTTTTTAGTTCTTCACCTTCCAAAGGCAGGCCGGAAATGAGTGAAACCCCTTTGCCTTTGCGCCCCTTGGTCTGACGTTCAATACGTATTATACCGTCATTTTTAGGTTTATTTTTTTGACCGCAAATACAGTCTGCTATCGGCCTTTTGCAAGACGTGCACATAGTTCCGTGGTCAGTAGAATATACTAAAGTAGATTGTTTTTTATTTTGAAACATATTTTATTTAATTATTTGGGTTTAATGGGTAAATTGTCATATCAGGTTAATTTTTTACGTCCGGTTTTACAACCTTAATCCTGCTTTATTATTATTTGATTGAGATGTATAAGTACTCCGCTTGCACAATGAAGTGTATGTAAAATTAATAGGTTATAGAGATTGGGGAAAGTATGAAGCTATATAGTAATTTGAACCTGCGGAATAAGATTATGATTCCGGTCGGGACTGTTGTTTTACTTGTAATGGGGATTACGCTCGCCGTATTGATTTCCAGATTTCAGGATGTGACTCTTGACGATGCAAGAAATATCGGCGTGGAGATGTCCGCACGTTATGGACAAACTATCAAGATTGATTTGGATGTGGCCATGGCTGCTGCAAATTCTTTAGCTCACACCATTGAGGCCGTTCAGCAGTTTTCAGAGACTCCAGACCGTAACCTTACTGATACGATTATCAAAAATGTTACTGATGCCAAACTGGGTATAGAGAGTTCATGGGTTGCTTTTGAACCGAATAAGTTTGATGGCAGGGATGTTGATTTCGCCGGAACTCCAAGTGCTGACGAAAATGGACGGTACCTTCCATGGGTTCGAGTCGGTCATAATATGACACATACAACCGGCCTTGATGCTCCGTGGTATCAGGTCCCGTTGCACTCCGGCAAAAACTATCTTGTAGATCCTACAGAATATGATTTCGACGGAACGAAAGTTACTCTTGTCTCAGCATGTGTACCTATCAGAAAGAAAGGAGTGGTCATAGGTGTGGCCGGCGTTGATATGAGTGTAGAGCACATGGTCAAGCTTGCTGAATCCATTACTCCATTCGGGACAGGTTACGGGTTCTTGATGAGTCAGTCCGGGGAGGTTGTATCACATCCTAATTCCGGATACATCGGTAAAAATATAAAGGATATTCTTCCTTCTGAAGATTCTCAGAGAATTATGGCTACTCTGGATACAGGCAAAACTGCTGTTATGTATTTGAAAAAGAATGGCGAGGAATATGAGATGGTCATTACTCCTTTCGCTGTAGGCGGAACCGGCGAGAGATGGTGTCTTGCTGTTGCTCTTCCAATGAGTAAGGTTCTTGCTGCTTCAAACAAAGTTGTCGGGCTGTCTGTTGCCATGAGCATCGGTGCTATTCTTATCTTAATTTTCATAGTCTACCTTCTTGCAAGATCTATTGTGTCACCTATACGTGCCGGTGTTGCCTTTTCGCAGCAGATTGCATCAGGTAATTTGAATGCTTCGCTCGAAATCAACCAGAATGATGAAATAGGTCAGCTTGCTTCTGACTTAACCGGAATGGGGCATAAGCTTCGCTCGGTTGTCAGCAATGTTCGTGAGTCTGTTGAGCAGGTTGCATCCGGCAGTAGTGAATTATCCTCCACAGCTGAAACCCTTTCTCAAAGTGCAACCGAACAGGCTGCTAACGTCGAAGAGGTTTCGGCAAGTATGACTGAGATGGCTTCTAATATCATTAAAAGCACTGAAAATGCGCTTGAGACCGAGAAAATTGCCCTCCGTTCGGCAGAAGATGCTGAAAAGGGCGGAACAGCTGTAGCTCATACTGTCCAGGCTATGCGTCAGATTGCTGAAAAAATATCTATTATTGAAGATATTGCCCGCCAGACGAATTTGCTGGCTTTAAATGCTGCGATTGAGGCTGCCCGTGCAGGCGAGCATGGTAAAGGATTTGCCGTTGTAGCAGCAGAAGTCCGTAAACTTGCTGAACGCAGCGGACAGGCTGCATCAGAAATAAACGATCTTTCAGCCTCAAGTGTTGCTGTTGCTGAATCCGCAGGTGAAATGCTCAATAAAATGGTTCCTGACATTCAGCGTACGGCCGAACTTGTGCAAGAGATTGCTGCAGCGTCAAGTGAGCAGAATTCCGGGGCTGAACAGATTAATCGCGCGGTAGGTCAGCTTGATCAGGTTATTCAGCAGATCGCTTCGGCGGCGGAAGAAATGTCCGCAACATCGGAAGAATTGGCCGGACAGGCCGCTAATCTGCAGGATACAATGTCTTTTTTTACTGTTGATGAGACAGATGTATATTCTGCAAGACCTGTCAGGAGCGCACCTCCTTTGCGTTCAGCTCAGGTGACAAGACCTGTTCATCGAACCCCGGCAAAACGGTTGCCGCAGCCTACAGCTGCCAGAAAGGCTTCAGGTGTTTCATTAGATATGAGCACTGCAAGTGACAGCGAATTCGAAAAGTTTTAGTTTAATTTAAGCGTACAAAAGGAGCACCGGAGAGATATTATCTTCTTTCCGGTGCTCTTTTAATGTTCGTGGTTGAAAAGTATTATTCTTTTTTGTAAAGCAACAGCATATTGTCTTTTTAAATAAACAGCAGGGGAGAAAATCTATGGGTCAATATGGTGATGTTTTTACCGATCAGCTGCTTGAATCTCTTTTTCCGGCAAGCCGCTCTAACGATTTTTTCGAGGCACTGTTCGGAGATGCTGAAGAAGGCAGTTATGATATTGAGCTTGGATATGCTGGAGACTCCGGTGATACTGTAAATTTTGAACTGCGTCTTAAGCAGCGTCCCGGGCGTTGCCTCGCATGTAATCTGACTTACGGCTTACCACAGGTTTTCTCACGTCACCCGATTATAAATATTCAAGGGCTTGCTGAAAAAATAGGCGCGGCCGTTGGTAAAAGTGAAAATGTAAGCTGGAAACTAGGTTCTACGAAAGAGTATAACAGTAAATTACACGTTATCCCGTTAACGATTTCTCTTTCATAATCAGGCATAAAATAGTTTTCTGTTTTTTGGTAAAGATACAATCCTGAGGATTGTATCTTTTTTTTAAATAGATTTGATACTTCCTGCTTAACTATTCTCATTTTCCATCATTCTAAAAATCTCAAATCACTTCAATCAAAATATTGATAAATTATTATCCAAAGCAATTTAAGCATAGGATTAAGTCTGCTTTCATTCTTTTTTATTATGCGGTAAGTGTTTGGAGTATCTTATGTAAATTAAAAATAATTTACGCCGAATACTTAATTAATTGCTGTGCCCATATGCATGCTATTAGCTGAGTTTGTGGGGAACTTTTTCCGAGGAAGAAAATTTATAAAGGCCGCGCGGCTTATAGCAGGTCAAATGAAGCACCCTATATTTATTTCAGAAGTTTCCAGTAATCATGCTTGCGATTTAAATCGTTGTTATGAATTTATTGATACATCTGCACGTATCGGTTGTGACGTGGTAAAGTTTCAGCTGTTTAAGGTCGATAAGTTATTTGCGCCTGAAATTTTGAATAAAAGTGAATCTCATAGAAAAAGAAAAGAGTGGGAACTTCCTGAAAGTTTCATTCCTGAAATTGCGAACCGCTGCCGAAAAGCCGGAATATCATTTTCATGCACTCCTTTTTATCTGGAAGCAGTAGATATTCTTAATCCTTATGTGGAATTTTTTAAAATTGCTTCATATGAATTGCTTTGGAATGATTTGCTGAAAGCTTGTGCGTTGACTGGTAAACCAGTTGTTCTTTCAACCGGTATGGCAAATATGAAAGAGATAGCGAACGCCGTTTCTGTTCTTAGGAAGTCAGGTTGTTCCGATTTAACCTTACTGCATTGCGTGTCAGGCTATCCTACACCTCCGGAGCAGGCCAATTTGTCGGTGATTGATACTTTGAGAAGAGAATTCAATTGTGCCGTCGGATGGTCAGATCATACTGTTGAAGAAGGCGTTATCGCCCGTGCTGTTCATAAGTATGATGCAGAAATGATTGAATTTCATCTTGATCTGGACACGGAAGGGGCAGAGTTTGCGGCCGGTCATTGCTGGCTTCCGGACGGTGCGGAGAAACTTATTCGTAACGTTCGAGTGTCCTTAAAAGCTGACGGTAATGGAATTAAAGAACCGGCTGCCGCAGAATTGTCTGATCGAGATTGGCGGGCAGACCCTGATGATGGGTTGCGACCTTTGAAGGTTGTTAGGGGTGGTTGGGAGATTAAAGATTGATGTTGATTCAACACAATGCCTGTAATTGAGGTTCAATTTTTTGTTATAAAGATTAAAGGACGAAGCTGATATGACCAGTATCGAAAAAAAAATTAAAAGTGTATCTGAACTAGCAGAAATTTCTGCAGATCTTAAGGGGCAAGGCAAGAAAATAGTGCTTTGTCATGGAGTTTTTGACCTCCTGCATATTGGTCATATCAGGTATTTAAATCAGGCTAAAGAGCACGGTGATATTCTAATTGTCAGCCTTACTCCTGATAGATTTGTTGATAAAGGACCAGACCGTCCTGCTTTTACTGAAATTTTGCGAGCAGAAGCATTAGCCTCTCTTGGGCAGACGGACTTTGTAACTATTAATGAATGGCCTACAGCTGTAGAGACATTGCGTCTTATTCGTCCCGATATTTATGCTAAGGGCGATGAGTTTAAGGATGTTGAGGGCGATACTGTAGGAAAGATCGGTATAGAGGCTGATGTTGTTAAAGAAATTGGTGCTGAGCTTGTTTTTACTTCAGATATAGTTTTTAGTTCTTCGAATTTAATAAATCGCTATCTTACTAAAAATAGTGAAGAGATGGATGAGTATCTTAGAATGTTCAGGACTCGTTATGAGCTAAACGAGATACTCGGCATGCTAGACAAGATGGAAGAGTTAAAAGTTTTGGTTGTTGGGGATACTATTCTTGATGAGTATCAGATTGCTTCAGCTTTAGGAAAATCATCAAAAGATCCTATCCTTGCTCTAAAGTATCAATCTCATGAAATGTACGCTGGCGGAGCTTTAGCTATTGCAAACCATGTTGCTAATTTTGCAGGTGAGGTTACGCTTTTCTCAATGCTTGGAGAAAAGGAACGACATGAAGAATTTATCAGAGAGAAACTCAATTCTAAGATTGTTCCACATTTTTTTACGCAGCCTGGCTCTCCCACCATACTAAAGCGGAGATTTATTGACGGATATTCACTTAGCAAAGTGATGGAAATCTATATTATGAATGATGATCCATTGCCTAAAAAAGTTGATAAAGCTTTATGTGAGCAACTTGAACAACATTTGAATGGCTATGATCTTGTTATTGTTGCCGATTTCGGACATGGTATTATTACTCCTTCCATGGTTGAACTCTTGTCCGGAAAGACACCTTATCTTGCTGTGAATACACAGGCTAATGCTGGAAATAGAGGGTTTAATACGATCGGTAAATACCCTCATGTTGATTTCTTTTCTCTTGCAGAGCATGAGCTGCGCCTTGAAACTCGTGATCAAGTCAGTGATTTGCGACCACTGCTTATTGAAGTTGGTGAAAATCTCGGGGTGAAGTTATCAATGGTTACTGAAGGTAGTCGTGGATGTTCATTATGGAATCCTGTAAGCGAGTTTGTCAGAGTTCCGTCGTTTAATTCTAATGTGGTTGATAGAGTCGGCGCTGGAGATGCATTGTTTTCTGTTTCTGCAATGGCCGCTTGTATGGGACTTCATGAGGAGCTTGTCGGCTTCTTTGGTAATGTTGCAGGGGCCTTGGCCGTTCAAATTATGGGGAATGATAAGTCCATTGGTAAGCAGGCTATGCAAAAGTATATAACCGCTACTCTTAAATAAAAGATACATTTATGCCAAGTAAATACAGATTGTTTGACAGGTCTAAGCTTACTCTTCTTCCGCTTGCTGAGCGAAACAGTTTGCTTGAAACTGACATTGTGCAGGAACCTGTTTTTCGCGAAAAGGTGCATCCATCATTTATAAAAATAGCCGAAGATTTGGCAGCAGCAAAAGCGGCTGATCGTGCGAGAATCCTCATGCTTGGTGCTCACGTTTTGCGGTCCGGTATGCAAAAATATCTGTTCAGTCTTATGGAAGAGGGATTGATCAACTGCATTGCTGTAAATGGAGCGTGCGCTATACATGATTTTGAATTGGCCATTCACGGTAGCACAACGGAGTGTGTTTCCACATATATTTCAAATGGACAGTTCGGATTGTGGCAGGAGACAGGACTGCTGAATGATATTGTGTCTGATGGTGTTAAAACAGGAATGGGTTTTGGCGAAGCTGTTGGAAAGTATATTGTTGAAGAAACGCTTCCTCATTCTGATATTAGCCTTTTTGCTAAAGCTTATGAACTGAATATCCCAATTACTGTCCACGTGGGAATCGGTTATGATATCGTTCACGAGCATCCCAATTGCGATGGTGGTGCTATCGGTAAGGCTAGTTATGCGGATTTTTTAATTTTTGCGGCGCAACTTGAGTCCCTTGAAGGCGGTGTTGTGATGAATTTTGGAAGCGCAATAATGGCTCCGGAAATTTATCTAAAAGCTCTTTCCATGGTTCGCAATGCTGCGAGAGTATCTGAGGCTGTAGATAATAAATCTATTTGTCATTTTGCGACCTTGGTATGTGATTTGCATGATCTTCCAGAAGAAGTGAACTCCGAGGCTCCTAAAAATAGTGCTCAGTACTACTTTCGTCCTTGGAAAACCATGTTAGTAAGGACCGTCGCCGATGGCGGGAGGAGTTACTATGTCCGTGGATTTCATGCCGACACAATCCCAGAGTTATGGACAGCCGTCAGAAGACTCTACTCTAACCAGCAACAGGCAGGATAACGTTTTGTGGTGTAACCATACAAACTCTTTGCAGAATTGTCTGGACTCATTAGAAGTTACTTGTGATGTTGACGGGATTAAAGCTTGTGATCATGCTTTCGATTACTGGAAGCAAATGACAATTGATCTGCGCCAAAACGGGCGCATTATTTATATGATAGGCAACGGAGCAAGTGCTTCTATGGCCAGTCATTTTTCTGCCGACCTTGCAAAAAATGCCCATGTTCATACACAGGTCTTTACGGATCTGGCACTTCTTACCGCTGTTGCAAATGATTTGGCATACGATCAAATTTTTGTTGAGCCGCTACGGCGCAGACTAACACCCCATGATATGCTTGTTGCAATCAGCAGTTCTGGTAATTCCCCGAATGTTGTGAATGCATGCCGTTTCGCTTCAGAAATAGGGGCTTCAGTTGTTACAGTGACAGCTATGAACCCTAAAAATAAAATGCGCCAAATCGGTGATCTCAATTTTTGGCTTCCTGCCGGCACATACGGCATGGCTGAAACAGGTCATGCGTGTATCCTTCATTATTGGATGGATTCAGTTTCAATTTAAAATTACAAGGATGTTTGGATATGTCTAACGATCAATTCAGGATAGATTCACATAAATTAATGCTTCACCCAAAGCGTGTTGCTGATTGGATGGATGGTGAGAAAATTTATCCTTTGTACATGGAGTTGGGGCCCTCAGGAGCCTGCAATCATCGCTGTAGTTTTTGCGGAGTTGATTTTGCCGGCTATAAATCAGATTTCATGGACTTTGAAAAGCTTAGTCCTCGCTTAACTGAGATGGGAAGATTGGGGGTTAAGAGTATTATGTATGCAGGAGAAGGCGAGCCTTTTCTGAATAAAGAAATGGTTGAGATCGTATTGAAAACTAAAGAATCTTGGATAGATGTGGCTCTTACCACTAATGCTGTGCTCCTGACTCCAGAAGCAAGCGAGAGGATACTTTCAAGTGTGAGTTGGATTAAAGTTAGTTTAAATGCAGGAACTCCTGAGACATATGCGGCTGTCCATAGAACAGACCCTGATGATTTTAATAAAGTTGTGGATAATCTTATTGCTGCTGTTAAAATTCGTAAGGAGCAAAAGGCATCCTGCACATTAGGGGCACAAATTTTACTACTTCCAGAGAATGAGCATGAGATCGAAGGTCTTGCCGTACTGTGCAGAGAAATTGGATTGGACTACCTAGTGGTTAAACCATATTCACATCACCCTCAAAGTGAGAGAGATTTATATAAGAATATTGTTTATGATGGATATGCAGAACTTGCTGCAAAAGTGAACGCTTATAGCACAGATAGTTTTAATGTCGTATTTAGAGTAAATACAATGAAATCATGGAATGAAAAGAAACATTCTTACAATCGTTGTAACGCCTTGCCTTTTTGGGCGCATATTGATGCTGTAGGTAATGTTTGGGGCTGTAGTGTTTATTTGCAAAACAAACATTTTCATTATGGTAATATTTTTGAGCAGACCTTTGAAAAAATATGGAACGGCGATACGCGAGCTGAATCAATGAAATGGTGTAAAGAGAATTTGGATCCACATAATTGCAGAGTTAATTGTCGGATGGATAAGATAAACAAATATTTGTGGGAATTGCGTAATCCTGGCCCTCACGCCAATTTTATATAGGTAGTTACAGTGCGAATCGGAATCGATCTGGATAATACAATTATCAAGTATGATAAATTATTTCATGATGTTGCGTTGTCTAAAAAACTTGTCGGCAGTCTTTCTTTGGTAAACAAACGAGTTATACGCGATGAAATAAGGCTTTTGCATGGCGATGAGGAATGGCAAAAGTTACAGGTTGAAGTTTACGGTAATTCAGTAGGCCAAGCTGAGCTTATGACAGGAGTGTATGATTTCTTGTTGTCATTAAAGCGTGCCGGGCATTCTTTTCAGATTGTGAGCCACAAAACTCAGTATCCCAACTATGGAAACAGTAATGTAGATTTGAGAAAGAAAGCTTTATTCTTTTTATCCGAAAATGGTTTTTTTTCCGAGAATGGACTTTCCATGTCAACCAAGGATGTTTTTTTTCTTTCAACTCGAAGCGAGAAAGTTAAAAAAATATCTGAACTGAATCACTCGATTTTCATTGATGATCTTGAAGAAGTTTTTAGTGATCCTGATTTCCCTAATGGAGTGACTAAAATTTTGTTTTCTCCAGAAGATGCAGATTGCTTTGTACCTGACGTAACCGTTTTTTCTTCTTTTGAGAAAATAGGCGAGCATGTTTTCAAAGGAATAGATCATGGGGCAGTCTAAAGCGAAATTGTTTGTTTTTAATGCTCTAGGTAAAGAGACTCTTTCTTCACAAAGGATTTGTGCTGGTAAAAACAGCAAAGTTTACCGCGTCAACTGTAAGTCGGGGGAGTCATATGCTGTTAAATTTTATATGCAACCAACAGCCGACGGACGTAGCAGGCTAAAACAAGAGTGGGATGCATTGTCTTTTTTGAGACAATCCGGGGTTGCAAATGTTCCACGATGTATTGAATTTGGTGGTGAAGAGCAGGCTGCAATCTATTCTTTTATTCATGGTTCTTCTGTCAGACTGCGAACCAATGCAGATATTACTAGTGTGCTTAAGTTTTTAAGGCAGTTGAAGTCCTGCTCAATTCACAATAAAGCTCGCTTAATATCACGAGCCGCTGAAGCATGTTTTTCGCTGACAGAAATCTTTGACAATTTAAATAGAAGATTTAACCGGCTGTCTAATCTTCCACACTCTGATGATTTGTTTGTGAAAATGCATGGATTCCTTGAAGGTGATTTTTCAAAGGTTTTCAAGGAAAGTGTGGACTTTGCAAAAAAGAACGTTCCTGAAAACTCATGGGATTTACCGTTGCCGCTAGAGCTGAGGTTTCTCAGCCCTTCTGATTTTGGGTTTCATAATTCGATACGCAGCCTTCAGGGAGATTTGTTCTTCTTGGACTTTGAATATTTTGGGTGGGATGATCCTGTTAAAGCTACGTCGGATTTTTTATTGCACCCAGCCATGGAATTAAGTGATTTTGAAATCGCATCTTTTTATAAGGGGATGTTTGATATTTTTTCTGACGATCAAAATTTTGAAACACGATTTAAGATTTTTTTACCTCTTTACCGTTTAAAGTGGTGCTTAATATTGCTTAATGAATTTTTTAACGAGGCTTTGGCCAGACGTAAATTTGCATCCGATTCTGCTGTCAGTGATTACGATCTTAGACGAGTTCAGCTTGATAAGGCAAAAAAATTTTTGAATTCTGATAAGAAGATTATGAAGTTAATATTTGATTCATAGGTCATATTATAATTTAAGATGTTTTAATTTGTTTAATTAAACAGGAGTATTACTTTGGATCAGCGATCAAAGTTACTTAGAAAGAGAATAGTGGATGTGTTATATAATGCTGGACGTGGTCACATCGGTCCGTCCATGTCTCTCGTTGAAACTTTACGAGTCTTGTATGATACTATTTTGGAGTATGATCCTGAACATCCCGAAAGTATTGATAGGGACAGATTTATTTTAAGCAAAGGACATGGCTGCCTAGCGCTCTATGTTATGCTTGAAGAAAAAGGTTTTATTACAGAGAAAGAGCTTTTCAGCTTTTGTAGTTACGATGGACTTATAGGTGGGCATCCTACTGCAAAAATTCCCGGTGTTGAATTTGCAACAGGTAGTCTCGGGCATGGATTGCCGTTTGCCGTGGGGATTGCTGCTGCGCTTAAAATTAACGGTTCCAAGAGCCGTGTCTTTACAGTTATGGGCGATGGTGAGTGCGGTGAGGGCTCAGTTTGGGAGGCCGCTATGAGCGGATGCAAACAAAAATTAAGTAACCTTACAGCAATTGTGGATTATAATAAACTGCAGTCCTATGGCGGTACTGAAATGGTTTCCGGCCTAGAGCCTTTTGCTGATAAATGGAAAAGTTTCGGCTTTGCTGTGAAAGAAGTTGATGGACACGATACTGCTGCCTTGGAAAAAGTCTTTTCCTCTTTACCTTTTGACGTAGAAAAACCTTCAGTTGTAATCAGCCATACTGTTAAAGGGAAAGGGCTTCCATTTGCAGAGGGTAACCCTTCTTGGCATCATAAAACAAAGATGTCTGCTGAAGAGTATGAAAAAATGATTAAATGTATCGAGGAATATAATGCGTAAAGCTTGCCTAGAGCAGGTCTACGAACTTGCAAAGAAAGATGAAAGAGTCGTTTTTATCGGATCAGACCTCGGCGCTGGGACGTTGATTAATTTTCAGAAAGAAATGCCGGATCGTTTTTTTATGGAAGCCATTGCAGAGGCGCATGTTGTAGGTATGGCAAGCGGACTCGCTCACGAAGGTAAGATTGTTTATGTTAATACTATTCAGAGCTTTCTCACCCGCCGCTGCTATGAGCAAATTGTCCTTGATGCTTGTCTGCATAATCTGAATGTCCGTTTCATCGGTAATGGCGGTGGAATGGTCTACGCTCCCTTGGGACCAACGCATTGGGCTACAGAGGATTTATCTATTTTGCGTTGTATTCCTAATATGACAGTCCTTTGCCCTGCTGACGCTGAAGAAATGGTGAGACTCATGCCAGAAACTCTTAACCATCAGGGACCTCTTTTTATAAGGCTTGCTAAAGGATATGATCCTATTGTGACCGAAGAGAAAAGTTTCGAAATCGGTAAGGCATACAGTTATAGCGAAGGAAATGACGCTCTTATTTTGGGATGTGGAATAACTCTCGGCGCAATGAGAGAAGCAGGCGATTTACTCGAAAGAGAAGGGCTTAAGGCTTCAATTTTACATATTCCGACTGTAAAACCTCTTGATTCAGATGCAATAATTTTAAGAGCGCGTAAATCTTCGTGTGTTGTCTGCATAGAAGAAAATACTGTTCTCGGAGGTCTTGGCGGTGCCGTTGCGGAGATTTTGGCAGAAGCATGTCTTGATAAGCCTCTTAAATTCAAACGTATAGGTCTTCCTGATTCTTTTTCGTCTCATTATGGAGCTCAGCTTGAGCATCTTGCAGCAGCGGGTATTACGTCGGTGAATATTGCAGCTGTAGTAAAAGAATTGATAAACAGGTAAACCCTTGATGAGGCCTTCTCGGAGATATACATATGACAATGCATACTGATCGGAAAATCAGGCTCTCGCCGCATATGGCTCACAATCTTAAAAAAGATCCTAAACGTCTTGCTTTTATTTATGCCCGTTACGCTTTTGCCGCCCAGATGACTGAATCCTGCCGCAGTATTCTTGAATTTGGATGTAGTGAAGGAATAGGGGCCTCCATGTTGCATGGAGGAAGGAAGAAATATTTGGGACTTGATCTTGATACACCCGCCGTTGAAGCCGCTAATAAGAATTTTTCTACTCCTGATGTCCGTTTTAAAGTCGGAAATTTTTTAGAACTCACTGAAGGTTTTTTTGATGGCGTTGTCAGCTTAGATGTCGTTGAGCATATTTTGGCAGGCGAAGATGAAGAAAATTTTTTTAAGGCCATAGTCAATAATCTCAGTGATAATGGGGTTTGCGTTCTCGGAACTCCGAATATTACCAGTACTCCATACGCATCGCCTGAAAGTCTTAAAGGGCATGTTAACATGTTTGACGCTCAAAGATTAAAGTCCACGATGGAAAAGCATTTTCGTACAGTGTTCATTTTTTCAATGAATGATGAAATCGTTCATACCGGTTACTATCCTATGTCGCATTATCTGTTCGCTGTAGGTTGCTCAAAATTGGATCAGGAGGCTTGATGTCCGGTCAGAAAAATATAAATCCTGCAGCTATCTGGGCTGAAATGATTCATGAATTCGGTGACGATCATGGGCCGCTCACTCCTAAGCTGTCTAATGCGTTCAACGAAAATCCTTATTCACTTATGTGGCATGTTTCATGGTTTAAGTTTGCCGGAAAAATGATTGGACGCAAAGATCGCACTCTTGTTTTTGATCCTCTTGAGGGGCTGGGGGGATGGACTGTTGCCTGTGAAACAGGAAATGTCGTCGCTGTTCTTCCTTCCGGTGATTCTTACGAAGCCGTCAGATCAGCATGGCCAGACGAAAAAATTATATTTGAAAAGAATAGTGAAATATTGATGTCAGCTGAGAATGAATTTGGCGGAATTGTTTCGTTTGATATAGACAGCACGCGGAGCAAGGAAGATTGGAATGTTTTCTTTGCTGACGCTGCTTCAGTGCTAGTAGCTGGAGGTGTTGTTGTCGCTGGAGGCGTTGGTAGCACTCTTTCAACTGCTTTGAAAGAAACCGCTGCCACTAATTTCAAACATGTTTTTATGTTTGGAAATGGACAACATCATCCTTGTATCAGTCCTGTTGATGCTGTGATTGTTGTGGCCTGTTAGAGGTCAAAATTTACCTCAAAAAACAAAGTAGGCAGAAACGAATATGGGCAATTTGCTGAACCTTATTACACCGTTACATAAAAGTACAACTCGTGAATACCTTCCACGTATGATGGATGAAAAAGTTGAATGCATGCTTAAAGCAAAAGTGTATGAATTTGACTATTGGGACGGTGACCGTCGTTATGGGTATGGGGGGTATAGTTATAAAGCCGGGTATTGGGCCCCTATAGCTCAGGGATTGATTGATCACTATAGCCTCAAAAAAGGATCAAAAATTTTAGATGTTGGTTGCGGGAAAGCATATCTCCTTTATGAATTGTATCTTTTGGGTATGGACGTACTGGGGTTTGATATTTCCCGACACGGATTAGGCGATGCAAAAGAAGAGATCAGAGATAAGCTTTTTGTCCATCGCGCTGAATATCCGTTCCCTTTTGCAGATAATGAATTTGATCTTGTTATTTCTGTTAACACTCTGCACAACCTGCAAATTTTTGATTTAAAGAACTCTCTTCAGGAAATGGAACGAGTTGGTAAAAGATCTTATATGTGCACTGAAAGTTACAGGAATGAATTAGAACAGTTTAATCTACAATGCTGGGCACTTACTTGTGAGTCCTTTTTTGATAAGGACGAATGGGTGTGGGTGTTTAATGAATTCGGTTTCACCGGGGATTACGAATTTATTTACTTTGAGTAATTTTTATAATTAGCAGAGGTTTTTAATGCAGCTCTATACAGGCCTTAAGATTTTTCATTATCAAGATAAACTGGATTCTCTCTCACAAGATTCTTCCGAAATAAAAGCCCCTATCCATATTCGTATTAAGCCTACAAATCTTTGCAATCATAATTGTTCTTATTGTGTCTACCGAAATAAGAATATGCAACTTGGTAAGGATATGGTAATAAAAGATAAAATCCCTGCAAAAAAAATGGATGAAATTGTAGAGGATTGCATTGAGATGGGGGTCAAAGCTGTGACTTTTAGCGGAGGCGGGGAACCTTTTTGCTATCCATATCTTGCGAAGACCGCGCAGAGTTTAGTTGATGGAGGTATACGTATTGCCTCTTTAACCAATGGTGGACTGCTTAAAGGTGATGCTGCTGAAGTTTTTGCAAAGCATGGAACATGGGTTCGAATTTCTATGGATGGCTGGGATGGTCCGAGTTATGCCAAATTTAGAAGTGTTCCTAGAGAGGAATTCTCAAATGTCATTAAAAATATAGAGAACTTTAAAAAAATGGGTGGAGAGTGCTTTCTTGGAGTCAGTTATATTGTAAACAGAGAAAACGCTGAACATGTTTTTGAGATGGGCAAAAAACTCAAAGAAATAGGCGTAGACAGTGTGAAATTTTCCGCTTGCGTTGTGAGTAATGAAGGCGATGCAAACAATGCTTATCATGCTCCTATTTTTGAGAAGGTCAAAGAAGAAACCCAGCAAGCAGTTGAAGACTTGGCTGATGACAGTTTTGAGGTTTTTGACTCCTACCACCACCTTGATGAAGAATTTGAGACCAAATATGATTGGTGTCCATACCAGCAGATTCTTCCGGTTATAGGAGCTGATCTGCGCGTGTATTCCTGTCAGGATAAAGCATACAACCTTGATTGTGGGGTGCTAGGTGAACTAACGGACCAGCGCTTCAAGGATTTCTGGTTTAATGGGAACGATAAGTTTTTTAAAATTAAGCCTTCACGTGACTGTAATCACCATTGCGTTTCCAATAGCAAAAATATGTTAATTCATGAGTATTTGGATGCTGACCCGAATCATCTGGCTTTTGTTTAAATTAATAAAGCTAAACTGGCATTCCGATTGAAAAGATAGCACTTTTATAGAATATTATGAGGCCAGTTGGAAAACTTTCATATATGTACTGGAATTGATATGAATGGATTAGGATTGTTTAATTTATAATACTGTGTTTGTCACCCGTGATTCTTTTTTTGATAGTGGCGAATTGGCGTTGGTGTTTAAATCGTTCGTCCTTACAGATGATTACGAATTTATTTACTTTAAGTGACTATAACAGTTTTTTGTTAAAAGGAGACATAATGAAATTTCAGGAAAGATCTGTACGTTCAATCCCGTCTAATACAAATATAGCTATCTATGGGGCAGGTGAATTTGGAAGAACAGTAAAAGAGCACCTTGAACAGCGAGGCCAGGGTAATCATGTTACATGTTTTTTTGATTCATTTGGTGAGGGTGAATTTTGTGGCTTGCCTGTAGTTAATATTCATAGAATCGGAAAAGAAACCTTTGATTTTGATGTTGTCGTAGTTGCTTCAGATTTTTCTAAAGAAATAGTTGAAAATTTATACTCTCAGAAGATCACTAATTATATAATTATTAATAAAGTTGAGTTTTTTAATCGCGACTTGAGTATAAGCGAATTCAATGGGATGCAACATAGACGGATGCAGAGTAGAAATTATTTACCTAATAGAGTTTTAATTCAGCTGTCGTCGGTTTGCAATTTAAAGTGCAAAATGTGCCCTCATGGGGAATGGACAATTGACAAACCTTTTATGGACAAAGATGTTTTTTTAAGAGTGCTTGAAGAATGTAAAAAAAATGATGTCAGCAATATTACTTTGGGTAGTTCTAGAGGAGAATCCTTATTACATAAAAATTTTTTTGAATTTTCTCGCATTGCCTCTGAAAAAGATTTTAATATGTATTTTTCAACAAATGCAGTTCTGCTTAACTCTGGTAATATTGATGAACTGCTTGAATCTGGATTTTCAGCTATAGATATATCATTTTGCGGTTCCGATAAGAAAAGTTATGAGAGTGTTTACGTTGGAGCCTCTTTTGAACACGCTGTTGAGTGTTTGCTTGCACTAAAGGAAAAAACTCTTAAAATGAGAAATCCTCCACTTGTAAGCGTGCGTGGAACTGTTATTGATAATGATAACAATGCCAGAGATAGAAATATTTTATTTTTAAAAGAGCTAGGGTATTCTGATTCAGAAATAAGTATAAGTTTAGCGGATAATTTTGCAGGTGGAAGCAATTTAGGAATATATTACCCGCTGATTGAGATCAATACATTATTGCCAATTGATGATCATGCCTTGACTCTTTGCACAGGACTTGATGCGTGGGTTGTTTACACAGATGGGCTTGTGGGGCCATGCGGGTGCAGAAATTATCGCAAATTAAACATTTTGGGTAACATTCGTACTGGCGAGTTCGCAGATATGGCAAAAAGTGAAATTAACACATCCTTAATCGAATCCTTTGTGTCTGGAAATGTAAGACATTTAGATCTTTGTAGAAAGTGTGATCTCCCATATCGTCGAGCATAATTATCAATTACTGTTTAGATTTTGTGATGAACATGAAAGCTAAATTGTTATTGAAGGAGGGGAAAGTATGAAATATAGAAAGCAGCCTATTGAGGCAATCCCAACCCAGGCTAGAATCGCAATATATGGAGCTGGTCGTCTCGGGGCTATGCTCAAAGGTTATTTAGAAAAGTCGCAACGAGGAAATAGTATTCCTTTCTTTATAGATTCTTTTAAGAATGGGGAGTTTGAAGGTATAAATGTTGTAAATGTGAATGATGTTGGACTGTTAAAAGATAAGTATGACTTGATAGTGATTGCATCACAATTTTCTAATGAGATTATAGAAACTCTTTGTAAATTGGATATAAAAAAATTTATAGCTCTTGATGATCATTATTTTTTAAATTTTGTTTTATCTAATGAAGAATTTAATTCATTTCAGCGAAAATTGTTGGTTGATAATAATTATCTCCCTTCGATTATGTTGTTGCAAATATCTGCATTATGCAACCTAAAATGCACAATGTGTGCACATGAGAAGTGGAGAAGTTCTTCTGGGTTTATGGAAGATCGTATTTTTTTTAAAACGTTGGAGCAATGTAAAATAAATGGGGTTCATGAACTTCATTTTTATGGGCCACGCGGTGAACCTTTACTACACCCAAAGGCTTTAGATTATATAAAGGTTGCATCAAATGAAGGGTTCAGAGTTACACTTATTACAAATGGAACTCTTCTTACTGAGGATAAAATAAATTCTTTGTTGGATAGTGGTGTTTCAGAAATAGGGCTGTCATTTAGTGGTCACAATAAAGAAAGTTATGAATCGGTTTATGTTGGAGCAAAATTTGAGGAGACGATAGCCAGTATACGCTCTTTGAAAAGTAAGATTTCTAAAATGAAAACACCTCCACTTTTTTCTGTGAAAGGAGTTCTTACTTCTGATTCTCTAGATGACTTGAATTTGAGTCGTAAGTTTTTGAGAAATCTATCCCTTTCTCCAGATGAATTTGTTGTTGAAATCGCTAAAAACTGGAGAGGGGCAGTTGAGTTAGGCGTTTTTCACCCGAGAAGAAATTTTTATACATTGATGCCTATAGACGACAGCCAAGTAAGGTTTTGCGAGTTTGTCAGACGTTGGGTCGTCTATGTTGACGGAGATGTAGCTCCGTGTGGATGTTTAAACTATGACAAAACACTGAAGCTTGGAAATATAGAAGAAGATTCACTGGCAGATTTAGCAACAAGTAAGATTCACATTGATATTATTGATTCACTTTGTTCAGGTAATATTGATGCTAATACGCTTTGTCAGAAGTGCGATTTTCCTTATAGAGTACCATATGGCTATATGAGACCATGAAAAACGTTACAAAATGGTGTTCAATTATATGCAGTTTTATATATGTTAGTTTTTTATCTTTTAAGGTGATATGAGTATTACTAGGTTTGTTGGTATTGTTTTTAGTATAAGTGATCGATTTAAGAGGTGGTTATGGGGTTTGTAACAAAAATTAACTTTCTTGAAGAATATACTGATAATTCGTTTGTGATAGCTCTTGGTAAAGTTAAAATCCCATCAAACGTCCCACGCAGTAAAAAAATGTATTTCCCATCAGTTTCTGAAAAAGTATTAGAAGTTATACAAGAAATAGATCCTATTTTGCTAAAAGAAGGCGTAATTATAATAATAGGGAAAGAGTGCTATTCTTCGAGAAAAATAATAATAGATAGAATTCAAAGGCATCTTGCTTTTTTGTATGCTAAGTTCATTGATCACCCAACAAGAAGTGAAACAATTCCAGATTTATTAGGAGTGCGAAAGGGAAAAAATAATGTAATGATTTTGAGGGAAATATGTAAGGCAGCTAATTTACCTATTTATGTTCGCGCCCCTCTTTGTGATAAAATTGAAGCTTTGCGAATTGGCCTTCCTGTAATTATCCTTGGCCCTGGGCCGTCTTTAAAAAGTATTTTACCGCACTTAATTGAGCTGAAGCAACGGGCTTTGATTGTTTGTGTTACACGCGTGTTACCTATTTTGCGCGAGTATGGAATTTCTCCTGATTTTGCTCTGCTACTGGATTCATCATATAGAATGGCTCACTTTACTCCGCAAGCTGAAAAATGGGAAAATACTTATCTGATTTCATTAAGTGTTGCGAATATATCACAGATTGTGAATAATTTTAGGGGTGTTTTTTTATTTGACAGTTTTGACCTAAATTATATCCCTAACACGTATCGTCTTCGTGAATCATGGCTAAGTTGTGTGCTTGCGGCTTTAGGGCTTGCTGAGGCTTTGCATGCCCCAGATGTGTATCTCGCTGGAATGGACAGTTGTTGGTATGATTCAGAATTAAGCCTTAATGATGAATTTCCTGCTAATTCTGGAAGTAACCCTGTTTATGCAAAAAATACTGCGCATGATATTTCACTTGACGATGTTCCTTTTTATCCTCCTGATGAGCCGATTAAAGTCTGTGCTCACATAAGCTTACCATTTCACGTCCCAGATGTAACAGGGAGAATTGCAAGTACTTTTTTTACATACTTTGCTATTGCTCATGAGGCAGAAATTTTTGCGCGTGAGATATCAAAGACCGTTGGAACTAATTTTCATCTACTTAACGATCAGGGCATACTTAATTCAGAGGTTTTCAACATAAACGGGGAAAGACATCTTATTAACAACTATTCTTTGCTAGATAGAAATAAAGTTTATCAAATTTTAGATAATGCTTTGTTAACACGTGAAAAATTTGATTATGATGCGTTTATAGCTAATACTAAGGATTTGATCAGAATTGTTGAGGCAGAAGCGTGTAGAATTGGTTATTGCCTTGCAACCGAGGATGATGAAGGGGTGAAGAACAGTTTTTTGTATGATTCGTTGATGAATGCTGTGAAAAATATGAAATTCCCCGCTGTGTTTTCAAAACTAAATACTGAAAATTATCCTGAGTTAACTAGTGTTTCCAATAATATGCCTTTACGCTCAGCTGTTGAGTCTGGGCATAAATGGGCCAAATTATTACATAAGGCTGTGGCACAAGCCAACCTATTTAAGAATCTTGAGCTTGGTAAACCAATACAAGTTTTTTCTCTTCCAGATGAAGTTGATTTAGTCCGTCGTGCTGCAGAAACTCAATACTGTAGATATTTTCCAAATTCAATTATTAAAGTCGTAACGTGTTATGTGCCTTCAGCTATAGAAGGTTCTAACCCAAACTATCCTTTATCAGCATATATAGATAAAACTGGTAGTATTGGTCATACTTCTAGCTGTTTGCACGTCTTTTTACCGGGCCGTTTGTGCCATATGGTTGAGAATAGTTGTGCGCTTGTGAGCAAAAAATTGTACCAAGAGTTTTCTTATGTGTTAGATTTATTGCCAGCTGATAGGTGGATATTGCTCGAGTAAAATTTCTAACAATTTGGTGATCATTTTAGTGAAAGATAAGGAAGTGTTGTTTTGAAGCTTTATAATATGAATTTTTATTATGATGAAAAGGATAGATTGCCAGCTGATAATCTTGAACGCTTGGTTAAATTATTGTTGGAGTTCTCGAAAAGTGGGATAAAAATAGCTGTTTATGGAATGGGCAAAGCTGGGCAAAAAATTTTATCACGACTTTCGAAGGAGAGCGAAGTCAGCGTTAGCGCTTGTTTTGATGCACAGTTTGAAAATTTAAACATTTCTACTACTGTTTATTCACCTGACTACATAAGCGATTTCCATGAAATTGATCTGATTATCAACACGGCTCCCCCTCAATATTTATTTGATATAAATAAATATATTATGAGTAAAAATGAGAAATTAGCTATTTTAAATTTGTATGATCTTTCAGCATATTTATCCGATAACAGGAATTGGGATTATTCTTATAGAATTTTAGTTAAGGATAATGACCTAAAAGGGCCACTTGCTGAATATCATAAACTTATTGCAAGCATAATTAATAAGCGGGTTAAAACCGTTTTAGCAAAGATAGAAAGTCAAAGAGTAGTGTCTCCTTCAGAAATTTTAGAAGAACTTGAGCGCGAGCAGTGCTGTCTTGGGGAATATTTAAATAAAGAATTTGAAAAAATTGTGCATTTAGGTGAAAATCGTATCGAAGGTTTTTTAACCCTTGCAGAACGTTTCCCGTTTTTCACAATCGCTAGAGATGCCGCAGCTACCTTGCTTATAAAAGAAGGAAAATTTCAGGATGCAGTTAAAGTCTTTAAGCCTTCTTTAGATATGTACCCCTGCTGCCGTTTTTCTTTGCAAAAAATGGCTGAACTACAAGCCCTCTGTGGAAATTTTGAAGAGTCAAAAAGAAATATATGCGAAGGCCTATTCTTTTTCCCTAATTCATTGGAGCTTAATGAACTTTCTAAAGACCTTGAACTAGGAAATTTAAGGAGAATAAGAAAAAAATGGAATGCTAGAGAGGTAAGGCCCGTTCTGAAAAAACGAAAGGTAAGTTTGAGATGTGCTGTTCCTGTATGGGGAGAAAAATTTATTAAAATTTTTATGGAACTTTGCTTAGGTTCTTTGCTTTCTTCTGGAAACATTCCTTACACTTCTAAAAGGTACGATATTTGCTTCGAGATATATTCGTATGAAAATGAATTTGATATAATACGCAGTTATCCTCAGTGGGAAATTTTAAACTCGGTTGTTCCCGTTGAACTAATAGATATTGATTCGATTACGCAAGATTTTCAGGATAGGTTTAATTTTACGAATAAATATTCTCATATGTCTATTTGTCATAATTATGCTCTTGAACGGTCAGCTAAGGATGGAAGTGCTTTATTTATTTTACTTGCTGATTTTATTTTCTCTAATAATTTTGTCAAAAAAGCGTTGCTAAAGTTAGAGATGGGATATGATGTAGTTTTTTCTACTGGTCTCCGTGCTTCCCTTCAGAAGATACATAAAAATGTTAATCCTGAATTCATGAAAAATAATATTTTTGAAGTTCCAGATGAAGATTTTTTAGAGCTTGGGATTTCATCCATGCATCCATTTAGTTCTAAAGCTAAAAGCAAAAATCATACGCCTATTTTCCCTAATTATTTTGTCTATGAAGATGAATTTGGAAATATTTTATATTCTATTTATGGTAATAATCCAGTCTTTATTTTCCCTCGTAATTTAAATTTACAAATGGATACGACTTTTGATGCTGATTTACCATACAGGGCAACAGATGGGGGATTAGGTCAGTATGCGTTTTCAGATGATATTGATGGTATGTTTCTCTTTGAAATTGTTGACGAAAATTCAGAAATTGATAGGTATGTTAAGAGAAATAGAAAATTAGATGAATGTGCCTACTGGATATATGGAAGAGTTGACCCATTACTCAGATACTTTGGAACAAGGGTGATGCAGTATAAAAAGAGTAAATCCACTAAATTTAGAGATGAGGTTTACAGTGAATTCATTCGTGAATCCATAAGTCTCGTTCTATAGATGATTAGTTATAACGACTTAAGAGTGTTACATATTCTTATTTAATTCTTTACAAATTGGATTTACTCCACTTAGGGTTTTATGAAAATCAAAAATTTTAATTTTGAGTATATGGCTGACAATCGTCTACCTGATCAATATCTTGAAGAAATTGTTGAGTACTTATCTGACATCCAGAAAGAAAGGTTTAAAATAGGCATTTACGGAATGGGGGAGGCTGGTGTTAAAATATTCACCAGACTCAAATGTTTTAACTCTGTTTTGGAAATCTTATGTTTTGATGCTGGTTCCGTCTTTGCCACTAAAGATATTAAGATTTTTAAGCCTGATCAAATTTCTGACTTTATTGAGTTAGGTATAATAATCAATACAGTTCCCCCGCAATTTACTTTTGATGTCTTGAAAGTAATATATTTGCAAAATCCTGAGCTAAATGTGTTGAATTTATATGATGTCCTTTTATATGTAAAAGATGATAGAAATTGGGATTTTTCTTATAAAATGTTGGCTAAGAGTGTGGGATTTAAGGGGGAGGTTGCTCTCTATTACACCAAAGTTGCCAATGTCATTAATCGAAGGGTTAAAGAAAGTTTAAAGAGACTTGAAAGTGCGCGGAAATTTTCAAATGTTGAAGTTATAAATCTTCTTATGGGTCAAGAAAAATGTTTAGGAGAATATCTTGAAGCTGAGTTGGTGAAAGCGATTGATGCAACGAATGGGAAAGTGGAAAAATTAATTGAGCTAGCTGAAAGATTTCCTTTTTTTACTATTGCAAGAGATATTGCCGCCTGTTTACTTATTCATGAGAATCTGTTTAAGGATGCTGTAAATGTATTTAAACCTGCCTTGTTACTTTATCCTTGTTGTCATCAATCCTTAGCAAAGTATGCTGAATTGCAGGCTATATCTGGTGATTATGAAGGAGCACAAGAGTCTGTCTCTCGAGCGTGCTATTTTTCACCTGAGTCTAAGTCTTTGCTAGCCTCAGCGAAAGAAATTGAAGGGAAAAACAGAACACTCTTGATAAATAAGTGGAAGCGTAGGAAAGTTCGCCCTGACCTTAAAAAAAGAAAGGTCAGTCTTAAGTGTTCAACTCCTGTATGGGGAGAAATATATATTAAGAATTTCATGGAAGTAGGATTGCGGTCTCTCTTTGCTTCGGGGAATATTCCATATGCAGCAAATGAGCATCAGGTAAGTTTTACAATTTACACTCGGGAGCAAGATTTTGAATGTGTTAAGAGCTACAAGGAATGGGACATTTTAAGTAGTTTGGTTTCTGCAGAGCTTGTTTCGATTGAGTCGGTAATAAAAAAAAGGGAATGCACAAATAAATCATTTTGCAAGTATTCAATGCTGAGCATTTGTCAAAATGATGCTCTTGAAGAAGCTTATCTAAGTGGAAGTGTCGCTTTTATTCCGCTTGCTGATTTTATTTTTTCTGCTGATTATATTAAATCTGCATTACATAAATTAGATTTAGGATATGATGTTATATTTGGTACCGGATTTAAAGTCTCTCAAGAGTCTTTTGTAGAAAAGATAGTTCATGAGTTTTCTGATGGTAGAGTTATTGAGGCACCGAGTATAGATTTATTTGCAGTTGGAATAAAATATATACATCCGTTCAGTGTTCACTCTATGGATGCTAATTATACTCCATTATGGCCAAACTATTACACGTATAAGAATAATGATGAACAGTATATTCATAATATGTTTGGAAGCAACCCATTATTTATTTACCAAAACGAAAAATTAGAAATTGATTCTACACTTGATGCCGATCTTCCCTATAAAGCTGTAGATGGTGGATTGAGAAGATATCTTTTCGCTGATGAAATAGATGGAATGATGCTTTTTGAAATTGTGTCTGAGAATTCGGAATTAGGTAATTATTGCAAGAAAAAAAGATCTTCAGAATGTTCTTCCTACTGGATACAAGGGACAATAGATCCTGTTTCAAGATTCATGGGAACCCGCCTAATTGTGTTTAAAAGTTCTAACGCTGATGTTGAACGCGGTGAAAAGTATTTTAAAGCTGTCGAAGAAACTATTGATTTAGTATTATAGTATAGTGAATAGGTCTCATAACTGGTCAACATAAGTATTTTTTTTACAAAACTGATCAATTTGAAAATAGGAAAGATTAAATATGTGTTGTGTCTCGCTTTCCACTGTTTTAATAGTATACACTAGAATGGTAATCATCCCATTTTTAATGGCTCTTAAAAGTAGAGGCTATGCGGCCATTCTTAGTTTTTGCATCGGGGTAATGCCACCAATGCCCATATTGGACCGTTCGTTGTTGTATGTCCAGAGCCATTTTGTTGCGTGCTCCTGGACCTCATTGATGCTCTCGAACAAATATTGTGCGAGCCAATCATACCGCACAGTTCGGTTGAATCGCTCGACATAAGCATTTTGCTGAGGGTTGCCAGGCTGAATGTAATCCAAACATATCGCGTGCTTTTCAGCCCAGGCTTGCAGCTTATGGCTGATATACTCCGGCCCGTTGTCGCAACGTATCGCTATGGGCTTGCCTCGCCATTCAATGATCTGATCCAACGCACGAATAATTCGTTCAGATGGCAAGGAAAAGTCTACATCAATTGTGAGTCCCTCACGGTAAAAGTCATCAATCACATTGAAAAGACGAAAATTACGACCATATTGAAGCTGATCGTGCATAAAATCCATGGACCAAGACTGGTTGATTGCAGTCG